>JBKJOI010000451.1:0-8643 GCA_046595695.1 Haliangiales bacterium
GTGCGCCCGGCCAGCGCCGACGCGATCGGCGAGTGGGTCGCCCAGCTGGCCGTTGCGCGACGCGTTCGAGCGCCCGGCGGCCTTGGCGATGCCGAAGTCGATGAGCCGCACGACCCCGTCGGTGCCGACGATCACGTTCTGCGGCGAGACGTCGCGGTGGACGAGCCCGAGCAGCGTGCCCTGCTCGTCGCAGGCCTCGTGCGCGGCGTGCAGCCCGTGCAGGATCGACGCGACGATCGCGACCGCGATGGGCACCGGCACGGCGGCGCGCGCGGCGTCGGCGAGGCGGCAGAGCTGCGCCAGCGACTCGCCCTCGACGTACTCCATGACCAGGCTGAGCTCGCCTTCCTCGGCGAAGACGTCGAGCACCGGCACCACGTTGGGATGGCGCACCCGGCTGGCCAGCCGCGCCTCGTCGAGGAACATGGCGACGAACTCGGGGTCGCGTGCCAGCATGGGGTGCAGCCGCTTCACCGCGACGGTGCTGGTGAAGCCGAACGGCCCGCGGATCTTGCCCAGGTGCACCGTGGCCATGCCCCCCGAGGCGATCTCGTCGTGGACCAGGTAGCGGCCCGGCGCCGGGCTGCGCGGGCCCGGCGCGCCGGACAGCGTCTGCGCGGTGGTGCCGTCGCGCAGCACGGTGATCTGATCGCACAGGCCGATGAGCTCGTCGACCCGGTGCGCGACGTAGATGCAGGCGGTGCCGTGGCGCCGCAGCGTGCGCAGCCACGCGAACAGCCGCTCGCGCTCGGGCGCGAGCAGGTTCGCGGCCGGCTCGTCGAGCACGAGCACGCGCGCGTCGCGCGACAGCGCGCGGATGATCTCGACGATCTGCGCGAGCCCGGTCTCGAGCTCGCCGACCGGCGTCGTGGCCAGGATTCGATCGGCGAAGCCGAAGCGTTCGAGGTGGGCGCGCGCCTGCGACTGTAGCCGGGCGTCGTCGACCAGGCCGAAGCGGCGCGGCTCGCGACCGAGCATCAGGTTGTGCGCGACCGAGAGCTGCGGCACCAGCGTGGACTGCTGGTGGACCACCGTGATGCCAGCCTGCCGGGTGTCGGCGGGGCAGCTGAGCCGCTGCACCTGGCCGTCCAGGCGTAGCTCGCCCCGGTAGCTGCCGTGGGGGTACACGCCGGCCAGGATCTTGACCAGGGTCGACTTGCCGGCACCGTTGTCGCCACAGAGTCCAACGATCTCGCCCGCGTGCGCACGGAGGTGCGCGCCCCGGAGCGCCTGGATGGGCCCGAAGCTCTTCGCGATGCCGACGAGCTCGAGCCGCGGCGCCGGGGACTGCATCCGGGCAGTACAGCAATGCGTCGGGAAGGTGTCAAGGAGCCGTCCGGGAAGGCCGAGCGGCGAGCGAAATGCGCCATCGGCCGGCTGGATCGTGGTCATGCGCGGCGAAACTGCGGCGCGGCGGCGACGTGCTCGGCGGCGCCTTCGGGCGCGTCGCTCGGCAGCGGCGCGCCGGCGAGCGAGACACGGCTCAGCCAGCGGCGATCGAGCGGTCGGGCCAGGTCGTCCGCGCCCACCGCCGCGGCGGTCGTCTGCGCCTTGGCGCCGATGGCGTCGCCCGTGCCCACGGCCCAGCCCGCGAGCAGGAGCGCGACCCGCGTCGCCGTCGAGGCGCTGTAGGTGAACAGCGTGCAGCGCGGGCCGGCCACGCGCCGCAGCGCCGCGAACGCGGCGATCGTCCACAGCTCGGGGTTGGCCCTGGGCGAGTACGGGTCCCAGAAGACGACGTCGGCGCGCGTGGGCTCGTCGGCGAGGGCGGCGAGCAGCTCGCCGCGGCGCAGGAGCCAGCGCGTCCGCGGCGTCTCGTGGCGGTCGGCCGCGAGCAGCGCGCGCGCGGCCAGGCCCGGCTCGCCGTCCAGTCCGAAACCCGCGCCGCGGGTGAGCGCCAGCTCGAGCGCGCCCAGGTCGCGCTCGAAGCTCACCAGCTCGAGCGTGGCGGCGCCGGCCGGCGCGCGCTCGGCGACCATGCGCGCGGCGAGGGCGTTCGAGCCCGCGCCCAGCCCGATGTCGAAGAGGACCACGCGCGCGGCGGCGCCGTCGGCAGTGCCCGCGGCGAGCAGGCGCTCGGCGAGCCGCGACTGCCGCACGTACAAGGCCTCGGCCTCGACGAGCGCGCCGACGCCCGGGTGCATGACCTCGCCGGTTGCCAGGTCACGGATGGCGAGCGCGCCACCGTGCGTGGTCACGACCTCGTGGCTCACGCACGCAACTCGGCGTGCTCGTGGCGATCGATCTCGGCGAGCCGCTGCTTCGCGAACGCCGCGTAGCGGCCCTCGTCGATGGCCAGGCGCGCCTCGCGCATGAGCTCGAGGTAGTGGTGCAGGTTGTGCGTGGACAGCAGGCGCGGGCCGAGCGGCTCGCGCGACTTCATGAGGTGGTAGAGGTAGGCGCGGCTGAAGGTGCGGCAGGTCGAGCAGGTGCACTGCGGGTCGAGCTCGTCGTCGGAGCTCTTGTAGTCGCCGCGCGTGATCTTGACCCGGCCGGTCGAGGTGAACGCGGTGCCCTGGCGCGCCAGCTGGGTGGGGATGATGCAGTCGAACATGTCGACGCCGCAGCCGATGGCGACCAGCAGATCCGGCGGCGTGCCCACGCCCATGAGGTAACGCGGTCGGTCGGCGGGCAGGATCTCGGCAGCGAAGGCGGTGACGTCCTCGCGCTGCGCGCGCGTGTCACCGACGGCGAGGCCACCGATGGCGAGGCCGTCGAACGGGTGCTGGCTGAGGAAATCGGCCGACTCGCGGCGCAGCGCCGGCACGATGCCGCCCTGCACGATCGCGAACAGCGCCTGCTCGGGGTTCGAGCGCGCCGCCAGGCTGCGCAGCGCCCAGCGGTGGGTGCGCTCCATGGCCGCGCGCGCCACGCTCTCCTCGGCGGTGGAATCGATGCACTCGTCGAGCACCATCATGATGTCCGAGCCGATCGCGGTCTGCACCTCGATCGAGCGCTCGGGCGACAGCATGTGCATCCGGCAGTCGACGTAGCTCCTGAACTTGGCGCCCTCCTCCGACATGGTGCGCGCCGCCGGCAGCGAGAAGATCTGGTAGCCGCCCGAGTCGGTGAGCACGGGGCCCGGCCAGCGCATGAACGCGTGGATGCCGCCGACGCGCCGGAACAGCTCGGGGCCCGGGCGCAGCATCAGGTGGTAGGTGTTGGCGAGCACGACCTTGGCGCCCAGATCGGTCAGCTCGGTGGGCGTCATGTAGGTGACGGTGGCGTTGGTCCCGACCGGCATGAACACCGGGGTCTCGACGACGCCGTGCGCGGTCACGAGCTGGCCGCGCCGGGCACGCGAGCCCGGATCGCGCGCACCGACGGAAAAGGCGAATGGCACGGCGGCAATCTAGCAAATCGCGCGGCCGAGCGGCGCGGCGTCTCGCGCGTCCGGGCGGCGCGACGGAACGCTCGCCTCAGCCCCCGGGCAGGTACATCGCGAGGATCTTCGACGGGTTCTTGACGCCCTCCTCGAGCATCATCTCCTCGCCGCGCAGGTCGCCGAGCGCGAGCCGGCCCGCGGCCGCGCACATGCGCAGCTCCTGCGCCTCGCACAGGGTGACCGCGGCGGCGAAGCGGTCGCGCGTGGCCGTGGCGTCGCCGCGGCGCGCGGTGATCGCGGCCTCGAGCAGCGCGCCCCAGGCGTGCGCGTAGCCGACCGGCTCGCGCGCCAGCTTGCGCGCGGACGCCTGGGCCTCCTCGATCAGCGTGGCCGGGCCGCCCGCCACGGCGCGCGCCAGCGCGAGGCGCCCGGTCAGCCAGTTGAGCTCGTTGCGGATGGTCTCGACGCGCAACAGGAAGGAGCGCGCGAGCTGCGCGCGCGCGTCGTCGAGCACGCGGCGCGCGCCGCCCAGGTCGCCCTCGTAGAGCGCGAGCTCGGTGCGCGCGCGGTGCTCGTACCAGTGCTGGATGTGGTAGCCGCCCTCGGGCGGCGCCCAGCGCAGCGCGTCGAGCTCGCGGCGGGCGCGCGCGGGATCGTCGGCGACCAGCCAGGCCAGGTTGCACGAGCGCGAGGCGGTGGTCTCGGCGTAGCGATCGCCGCGCCGGGCCGCGTCGCGCAGGCACTCGTCCAGGCCGCGGCGCATCGCGGCCCAGTGGCCGAGCGCTCGCAGCGCCAGGAGCCGGTAGATGCGCACGGTGTTCAGCTCCCAGGTGTTGCCGACGGTCTCGTCGCGCAGCTGCACCTCGGCCTCGAGCAGGCGGCCGGCGCCCTCGCGGAAGCGCCCGCCCACGTAGTGCGCGAGCCCGGTCGAGCCCGACACCCAGCCGTGCAGGTCGGAGTCGGGCGCGTCGCCCACGACCTCGGCGCAGCGCGCCAGGATGCGCATGGCGCGCGCGTTGGCGCGCCGGCCCTGCGAGGCCAGGATGCCGGCGTACAGGCCGAGGCCGCGGACCACGCGCTTGCGCTCACCGGTGCGCAGCGCGAGCAGCAGGCCGCGCGACTGGAAGTCGGCGCCGCGCATGGTGTCGACCAGCGCGAGGCCGACGCCGACCGAGTGGTAGATGTCGACGAGCATGAGGTCGCGCGCCGAGATCGCCGCCTCGGCGCGCGGGGTGAAGCCCAGGCCGCGCAGCCAGAGGCGCGTGCGGTTCCACAAGAGCGAGATCAGGGCGCGACCCGGCGTCGTCGGCAGGCGCTCGCCGAACTCGGTCAGCACGCCCTCGAGCGTGGCCAGGCCGCGCTCGATCTCGCCGGCGATGAGCAGCTGCCCGGCGGCCTTGCGCCGGCACTCGAGGCGGGCCGCCGGATCGGCGCCCTCGGCGGCCGCGAGGTAGGCGTCGGCGGCGTCGGTGCCGCGGCCAGCGTTGACCAGCGCGTCGGCCATCTCGAGGCGTAGCTGGCGCGCCACCGCGTCGCCGTGGGTGCCGAACTGGAGCGCGGTCGCGTACATCGCGGCGGCGCGCTCGAAGGCGAGCGTGTGCGCGGCGCCGCGCGCGGCGCGCGCGGCCTGCGCGGCGGCGCGCTCGAGCAGGCCGGCGGCCTCGAGGTGGCGCACCAGCATCTGCAGGTCCTGCCCGGCGCCCGCGGTCGCCTCGAGCACGTTGGCGAGCCGCTCGTGGTGCTCGCGCTGCGTGGCGGCGTCGAGCCGCGCGGTCACCGCCTCGCGCACGCGGTCGTGGTAGCACTCGATCGTGTCGTCGCCGCGCGCGCCGGTCGTGCGCACCAGCGAGGCGATGCGCAAGACGCCGGTCACGCGCGGGACCTCGCCGGGATCGAGCGCCGCCGCCTGCATGACCAGGCGCTGCGGCAGGGGCTCGCCGGCGACGGCGATGAGCTCGAGCACGCGGCACGAGGTCGGATCGAGCAGCCGGATGCGCGCCCACAGCGCGTCGTCCAGGCGCACCGCGCCGCCGCCGCCGGGTGAGGCGCCCAGGTGCCGGACCAGCTCGTGGATGAACAGGGGGTGGCCGGCGCCCTCGCGCGCGATCGCGCCGACGTCGTGGTTGCCCGATCCGCCGGCGCCGGCGCCGCCGCCGTGCCCGCCGCTCAGCAGCGTGGTCGCGAGCGCGCGCGCTTCCTCCGCCGACAGCGCGCATACGGGCAGCGTCCGCAGATCGCCCGGCACGCTCTGCACCGTCGCCAGCGCCGCGGGCAGCTGGGCGGCCGCCACCTCCTCGGCGCTGGCGCGCACGGTGGCGACGAAGAAGAGCGGCGGCGCCTCCAGGCCGTGCATGACCGCGGTGAACAGCGCCAGGCTGTCGGCGTCGGTCCACTGGAAGTCGTCGATGAACAGCACCAGCGGGGCGCGGCGGGCGAGCGCGCGCAGGAGCTCGCGCAGCGCCGCGAACGCGCGCGCCCGCAGCTCCTGCAGGTCCGGGATGCGCGTCTCGGCGGCGCGCGCCAGCGCCGGCACGCGCCGCAGCACCGGGAAGACGCGCGCCAGCATCGCGACGTCGGCGGGCAGGAGCAGCGCGGCATCGACCTGATCGATGCGCGTCAGGTGCCCAGCGAGCGCGTCGACGACGTCGTCGAAGGCCTTGAAGGGCACCGACTCGCGCTCGTAGCAGCGTCCCGTCAGCACGACCGCGCCCGGGTGCTCGGCCTCGATCTCGTCGAGGAAGCGGCGCACCAGCGCGCTCTTGCCCATGCCCGACTCGCCCAGCACGAAGGTCGAGATCGGCAGCCCCGCGGCGGCCTCGGCGTAGGCCGCGCGTAGCGCCTCGAGCTCGCGGACCCGTCCCACGAAGGGCGTCTCGGGGGTCGACGGGATCGAGGCGAGCGGCAGGGTCAGCTGCAGGCCGTGGCTGGCGCCCAGGCGCTCGAGGATCTGCTCGGCGGCCGGGCGATCGCGCGGCTCGCGCCGCAGCAGATCGGCGCACAGCGCGTCGAGGTCGCGCGGCACGTCGGGCGCCAGCGTGCGCGGTGGCGGCGGCTCGTAGCTCTGCTTCTTGAGCAGGATCTCGAGCGGCGCGCCGCGGAACGGCGGCTGCCCGGTCAGCGCCTCGTACAGCACGGAGCCGAGCGCGTACCAGTCGGCTCCGGGGCCCACCGGCTGCGACGAAGCCTGCTCGGGCGCCATGTAGGTCGCGGTGCCCACGATCTGCGTGCCGCTCTCGAGCGCGTCCTTGCGCTGCGCGTCGATGACCAGGCCGAGGTCGAGCAGCACGACCCGTCCGGTGGCGGTGACGAGCACGTTGGACGGCTTGATGTCGCGGTGCACCTTGCCCACGGCGTGCAGGGCCGAGATGCCCTGCGCGAGCTGGCGCAGCGAGGCGCGCAGCCGGCGCTCGTCCGCCGGCGGCGGCAGCGTGGCCGCGGCGGCGATCGGATCATCGGCCGCGGGCATCGAGGGCGGCGGATCGCTGTCGATCGTGCGCTCGATCAGCGTCGAGATCTCGTCGGTCACGGTCTCGGCGCCGGCGACCGCGCGCGGAGTGCCCTCGAGCCCACGCACGTAGGTCAGGAAGTCGGAGCCCTCGAGGAGCTCCATGGTGAAGAACCACTCGTCACCGTCGCCGAACAGCTCGCCGAGGCGCACCAGGTTGGGGTGCTCGAGATCGGCGAGCGCGCGGAACTCGGTCTTGAAGCGGTAGAGCGCCTTGGCGTCCAGCTTGCGCAGCGTCTTCAGCGCCACCAGGCCGCCACGCTCGCGGTCGAAGGCCTGGTAGACGACACCCATGCCCCCGGCGCCGATCCGGTTGCGTACGGCGAAGCGAGTGGTGCCTCTGAAGCCGTTCAAGTGCCGACGCAGCCTGCCACGGCGGGCATGATACCGCGGCGCGGGAGCGTCCCGGAAGTTGCCCGCCCGTCACGACGCTCCGAAGATGCGGGCGTGGAGGTTGAGATGCCCCAGGAATCGAGCGCGAGCGTGACCCGGACGGCCGCCCTGCCGGCCTTCGATCTGAAGGGAGCGGTGTCACCGCTCACGGTGCTCAAGCTCCGCACCGAGGACCTCGAGCTCATCGAGGCCGATCTCTGGGACCGCGTCGAGCAGGCGCCGCAGATGCTCCTGAACGCGCCCGTCGTGATCGACGTCGGGTACCTCGTCGGCGGCGGCGCCGGCATCGATTTCCACAAGCTGGTCGCGGTGTTGCGCCGTTGCCAGGTCGTGCCGGTGGCGGCCGCCAACCTGCCCGCCGAGCTCAAGGCCAGCGCCGCGCGCGCCGGGCTCGGATCGATCCCGCTCGGCCCGACGCGCGCGCGACGTAGCACGACCGCGGATCCCGTGCTGACTCCCGAGCCGGCTCCCGCGCCCGTGGAGATCGTCGAGGCGGCACCCGCGGAGCCCCCGGTCGAGGCCGGGTCCGAGCCGGAATCCGCTCCCGAGCCTGAATCCGCTCCCGAGCCCGAGGCGCCTGTGCGTCCTCCCGCCGCGACACCGACGACGACCGTCCTCCAGCCGGTCCGTGGCGGCCAGGTCGTCTACGCGCGCCGCGGCGATCTCGTCGTCATGGCGGCGGTGAACCCGGGCGCGCAGGTGATCGCCGACGGTCACATCCACATCTATGGCCCGCTGCGCGGCCGCGCGCTCGCCGGCGCCACCGGCAACACCTCGGCGCGCATCTTCTGCCAGCAGCTCGCCGCCGAGCTGGTCTCGGTCGCCGGCGTCTACCTCATGGCCGACGAGATCCCCGAGGCGCTGCGCGGCAAGCCCGCCCAGGTGTTCCAGAAGGACGGCCGCTGCTGCGTCGCGCCGCTGTAACCCGCGTGACTTCTCTTCGCCTCGCCCCCCACCGCGCGCCCCGCCCCACGTTACCCGCGTAACTATTTTCTCCTTCGCACCGCCAGAAATTTGCCCCCGGGGTCCGGATTGCCTTTTATGGAACCAAGGAGGCTACCGTGTCCAAAGTCGTCGTCGTCACATCGGGCAAAGGCGGGGTCGGGAAGACCACCACGACCGCCAACGTCGCGACCGGGATCGCACTCCGGGGTAAGAAGGTCGTCGCCATCGATTTCGACGTCGGGCTGCGCAACCTCGACCTCGTCATGGGCTGCGAGCGCCGGGTCGTCTACGACCTCGTGAACGTCATCAAGGGCGAAGCCAAGCTGCAACAGGCGCTGGTCAAGGACAAGCGCGTCGAGACGCTGTTCGTGCTGCCGGCCTCGCAGACGCGCGACAAGGACGCGCTCGATGTCGAGGGTGTCGGGCGCGTGATCGAGGGCCTGCGCGAGCTCGGCTTCGACTACATCATCTGCGA
>JBKJOI010000594.1:0-9658 GCA_046595695.1 Haliangiales bacterium
CTTGCACCCGCTGGAGATGTGCAGCGTGGACCGACCTGCTCCGGCTCTCGCGAGCCGGTCGGTTTCGTTCCGTCACGACGCACCATGTTCCCGATGGTAACCGACCCGTTGGATCCGTACCAATCGGCGTCGCGCGCGCGTCCCCTCGTCGACTTGGTCCGCGGTGTCGGCGCGGCCGCCACGCCCGAATGTGTCGTGCCGCACGGTGCCACGAGGCGGCCCGTTGACGCGGTGACGCGCAGGCCCCATGGTCCGCGCCGAGGTAATGCCATGTATCGACTGACCACGCTCGTTCTCGCCTGTTTCATCGTCATCGCCACCGCAGGTTCGGAGGCGTACGCCCAGTACGCGCCGGCGCCGCCGCCTCCAGACTACGGCGCGCCGGTCGCGCCACCCGTGGGCATGGTCCGTTCGGGCTTCCTGATCGGCTTCTCGCTGGGCGGCGGCAGCTTCAACTGCAGCGACTGCAGCGACGAGGATGCGCTCTCGGGCTTCGCTTTCGACCTGCACCTGGGCGGCATGATCAATCCGCGCATGGGTCTCATGTTCGACGGCTGGGGGGTCAGCCACTCGCTCGAGGGTGGCTCGATCATCCACGTGATCGACACGGTGGCACTCCAGGTCTGGGTGGCGCCCCGGATCTGGATCAAGGGCGGCCTCGGTATCGGCCAGCTCAGCGTCGACAATGATGACGGCGACACCGTCGCGAGGAGCGAACGAGGTCTCTCGCTCATGGCCGCCGGCGGCGTCGAGATCTATCAGGGCACGATCTTCGCCCTCGATCTCCAGGCGCGACTGGGCGTGGCGAGCTACGAGGACGTCTCCGTTGCTCAGGCGGCGTTCTCGCTGGGATTCAACTGGTACTAGATCCGTATTAGGTTATCCGATCTCCGTCGCGGCGTCCCCCGCGGCGAGGGGCGCGATCAGCGGCCGCGGCAGACAGCGCCTTCGACCCGGTGCACGCCCGGCCGCCGCCGGCCTTTGGCTGCCGGGTCGTCTCATTTTTTACGACCTTCGCCTCCGCCATCCAGCAAAGAAGATGCCAGCGTGCAAGGCCGCGTCGCGGCAGGGTGTGGCAACGTCCCGCTCCTCCGGTAGCACCGGTCGGCGGCGATGTGCCGCGACCTGTTCAGTTTCAGCGGGCGCAGTATGGCATTTCTACGCGACATCACCGACGCGGTGTGACTCGGCGCACGCACTGGCCCGTGAATCGGAATGATTCGCGTGAATGAGGACCTCGGAACCGGTAGAAAGCATCACGATGCGCGCACGGACCTGGGTAATGGTGGGGGCGGTAGCTCTCTTCACGTGGATCTCCTCGCCGAGGGCGCGCGCGGAGACCATCGTGACCACCGGCGACGTCGTCGACGAGACCTGGACGCCGGCGGGCAGTCCGTACCTCGTTCACGGCACCATCCGCGTGCCGCCGGGCCGATTCCTGCACATCGAAGCCGGCACCGTGGTGCGCGTCGCGAACGTCAGCGGGCAGGACCCGACCGGCGCCAAGATCAGCGTGGAAGGCTCGCTGCGGGTCCACGGCACCGTGGCGAACCCGGTCAGGATCGACGCCTTGTACAACGTCTGGCGCGGCATCGTCATCGAGCAGGGCGCGCAGGCGGCCATCATCGAGGGTGCGATCGTGGAGGACGGGTTCAACGCGGTACGTACGTTCGCCGAGGGCCAGGTGCTCGTGATCCGCGACTCGGTCTTCCGCAACAACCGCAGCATCGCCGTGGTGATCAGCGCCGGTCGGCCGTCGCTCACGCGCGTCGCGGCCACCGGCAACGAGTTCGGCATCTGGGCGGGTGTCTCCACCGGGCCCATGCTCTGGGACCGCGTGGAGGCCAGCGGGAACGAATACGATGGCCTGGTGATCTCCTCGGCCACGGTCACGGTGACGAATGCCCTCGTCCACGACAACGGGCGCACCGGCATCTTCGTCGCGCCGCTCGGCACGGTCGCGATCCAGCACGCGACCGTACACGCGAACGGCGAGTACGGGATCGACGCCGAGGTGGTGAGCAGCACGCTCCACGTGATGGACAGCGTCGTCACGGGCCACGAGGTGGGCGTGAGGAATGGCGGGACGATCGGTTCGGGGAGCTTCACGGTGACCGACAGCGACGTGTTCGGGAACGACGACGACTACGACGGCGTCGTGCCCGGCGTGGGGACCATCTCGCGGGACCCCCGCTATGTCTCCGCGACGGATCTGCGTCTGCGGCCGGACAGCCCGTGCATCGACGCGGCGGGCCCAGGCGACGCGATCGACCACGACCTCGCGGGCGGCTTCCGGCCCGTCGATGGCGACCTGGTCGGCGGAGCGGCTTCCGACATGGGCGCCTTCGAGCTCGTGCCGGGCTGCGGCGACGGCTTTGTCCATGACGGCGAGGAGTGCGACGACGACAACCTCGACGGCGGCGACGGCTGCAGCGCGACGTGCACCCTCGAGGTGGGGACGACACCCGACGCGGGCGTCGCGGTCGAGATCGACGCCAGCGTGCCGGCTCCGGACGCGATGACCTCGCCGCCGGACGCCGGCGTCGAGCCGGTCATCGATGCCAGCCCGGCGACGCCGGACGCCATGCCGGGCGTACCTGACGCCGCGCCGTCCACGACCGACGCCATGCCGGGCACACCTGACGCCGACACGGGCGCGATGTCTCCCGACGCGAACGCGATGTCTCCCGACGCCGCGCCGACCGGGCCCGGACCCGGCGAGATCGACCCGATCGACCAGGGCTGTAGCTGCCGCATCGGGCGCGCCGAACGCCACGGGACGCCGGTCGGTGTACTCGCCGGCGGCGCAATGCTCCTCGCCGCGCTCGCGTTCGTTCGCCGGCGCCGCCGGTAGCCCGCAGGCGGTCGGCCGGCTAAAACGCGGTCATCTTCGTGCGTCACGCGGTCCGCGGCTGAGCCCTGAACCGGCTACTGCGGGCCCTTCGTTCCGTACTCCGGCTTCCCGGCGCGCGTGCACCGAAGGTACGTCCATGCCGAGCAGCACGTCGGCATCGCTCCATCGCCAGCGCATGTGCCGACGCCCTTGCGGTAGAGCGGTGCGACTCATACTCCGGACGCCAGGCCATCGAGGCCGCTATCAGAGCGGAGTGCGCGCGCATGGCCTCCGAATAGCGCCAGGCGCCGCGCGCCGCCCCGGCCGATTCGCATGCGTCCGAAGCGGCACGCGCACCTAGACTTGGCGATCCGGCCGTTTCGTGCGAGACCACCCGCATGAGCACGGGTGGCTGCTTCTGCGGTGCGATCCGGTACGAGTCGAGCGGGTCGATGACGGGGGTGACGTACTGTCACTGCTCGAAGTGCCGGCGGTGGCACGGTCACGTCGGGGCCTACACCGCGGTCGACCACGAAGCCTTCCGACTCACCGAGGCGCGTGGCCTCAAGTGGCACACGTTGTCACCGACGGTGCGGCGCGGCTTCTGCGTCGAGTGCGGCTCGAGCATGTTCTTCGAGGACTCCGCGGACCCGAAGCTCGGCATCTGCGCCGGCACGTTCGACGAGCCCACCGGCTTGCGCGAGAAGGGCCACATCTACGTCGCCAGCAAGGGCGACTACTACGAGATCGCCGACGGTCTGCTGAAGTACGACACCATGCCGCAGCGCCCCTGAGGCTTCCGCGACGAGGCAGGAGCCTAGCGGAGCCAGGGAGGCGGCGAGCCGAGGCGCGCCATGAACAGCGTCGGATCCGGCAGCGCCTCGAAGCCGAACAGACGGTAGAGCTCGTGCGCGTCGCGCGTGGCGAGCATGAAGCGGCGCAGGCCGACGAGCTCCGGGTGAGCGAGGATCTCCGCCATGAGGCGCTTCGACAGGCCCTGGCCGCGCGCCGACTCGACGACGAAGACGTCGGCGAGATACGCGAACGTCGCGCAATCCGTGATCACGCGCGCGAAGCCGAGCTGCGCGCCGTCCTCGGCGTAGACGCCGAAGCAGAGCGAGTGCTCGATCGAGCGTTCGACCACGTCGCGCGGCACGCCGGGGCACCAGTACGAGCGATGGTGCAGGAAGTCGAAGACGAGGTCGCGGTCGAGCCGGCGCTTGTCGGTGCTGATGACGACGTCCATGGCTCTAGCTTCCGCGACGCGTCGATCAGGCACCAGGACCGTTCCTGCCGAGGCGTTCGTGCCAAGGCACGCCGCACGGCGCGTTCGGGATGGGCCAATCAGCGCGGGGGCCGCGAAGGACACCTGACGAAAGGCGGATAAGGTGGCCAGGTAGGCCTGGACGGGCACGCCGAGGTGAGCTCTGTCACGTGGGACGCAGGCAACAGGGCAGCCCCGCCCCTCGCGCGTGGCCCTCGGTCCCGCGAACTATCGCGGACGGCGACATCGCGACGGCGACATCGCGAAGGACAGGCGGCGACATCGCACCGGCTCGATCAGCGTCCCTGCCCGCTGCCCGCGGAGGCGTGCTCGACGAGGCGTCAGACGGTCGTGCGGTTGCGCGCCGCTGCGCGACCGCGTGCTAGCGTTCACGACCATGAGGATGTGGCTCGGTCTGTGGTTCCTGGGCGCCTGCGGCCAAGTCGAGAATGCAGAGGAAGACGCGGGGCCAGGTGTCGACGCGGTCGTCACGCCTCCGGACGACGCCGCGCCGCTCACGGGGCGCGACTGTGCTGCAATCCACACCGCCCATCCGGAGGCGCCGGACGGTTTTTACGAGATCGATCCCGACGCGGTAGACGGTGACCCTCCCTTCCTGGCGCCCTGCGACATGACCAGCCGTGGCGGCGGCTGGACCATCGTGTTCCTGGCCGCCTCCGTCGACTACACCGCGGTGCCGGTGGACTACACGTCGGCCACCCTGGCACTCCTCGATTCGGCCGAGGAGACCTTGGTGGCCTTCCGCCACGCCGACCTGTCGGCGTACGAGAACGACGCGGTGCTGGCCATTCCCGACACATGGAAGCGCCGCTCGCCCCTGAACGAGGTGGACGTGAACGTGGATCTCGCGGTGAAGGTGAGCGTGAACGGTGCCGAGCCGGTGGATTCGACGCTGCGCCATGGCAAGGCCAGCTTCCCGGCTGCCTGCACGCAGCAGTGGGTCGTGGAGAACACCTTCGGCCGGCTCTGCTTCACCGGCACCCAGGCGCCCTTCTACAGCGGCTTTGCCGCGATGTCGTCCAAGCCCACCGACTACTGCAGCCCGAGCGATGGCAGCTACACGGTCAGCCTGTGCACCAATGACAAGCGCTTCTCGATCGCGGTGCGTTAGCCGTTCCACCTCGGGTTTCCGCCGCCTACGACGTCGCGCTCGAGAAGGGCGAGGTCAAGGCGCTGCGGGTGGGATCGAGCTGGTCCCCGCCGATCTCGCCGCCACCATGCGCGCGGTCGCCGCGCTCGCCGGCGACCTGGGCGTAAGGTTCACCGGATCCGACGACGTCTTCGTGCCCGGCCGCGTGCGCATCGACGTCGAGCTCGAGGGCCGCCGGCTGGCGGTCGAGGCGTGCACGCCGGGCCCGGGGTTTCCAGGGTACGATGAGGGCTCGTGGGAGACTCTCGCGACGACGTCAGGGACAAGTTCCCTACCACCGATCGCTTCGAGCTCATCAGCGAGCTCGGCGCAGGCGGGATGGGCGTCGTCTACGAGGTCCACGACCGCGACCAACGTGTGCGCATGGCGCTCAAGAGCCTGCAGCAAGTGGGCCCGCGCGAGATCCTGCGCCTGAAGCACGAGTTTCGCGCGCTGCACGATCTGCACCACGTGAACCTGGTGCGCCTGGGCGAGCTCTTCGAGCACGACGGCGCGTGGTTCTTCACGATGGAGCTCGTCGACGGCACGGACTTCCTGCGCTGGGTGCGCGGGGACGCGGGGGCGGCCGTGCTGCGCATCGCGCGCGGCTCGAGCCAGCGCTCGGATCCGGCCGCGCCGACGCGGGTGACCTCCAAGAAGCGCAGCGCGTCCACCGAACGGGGCGAGCGCCACGGTCACGACGGGGCCACGACCGAGACGCAGGCCGGGACGCCCTCGACGCACGCCCTGGCCGTGGCAGCCGCCCCGCCGCGCCCGGATCCGGCCGTGGTGCGCGACCGGCCGAGCTTCGACGAGGCGCGCCTGCGCGCCGCGCTGCGCGAGCTCTGCTCCGGCCTGGCGGCGCTGCACCGCGCCGGCATGGTCCACCGTGACGTGAAGCCCTCCAACGTGCTGGTCGAGCCCGGCGGTCGAGTCGTGCTGCTCGACTTCGGGGTCGTCGGTGAGCTCGAGCGCCCGGGCGCCGTCGACGGTCCAGGCGAGATCGTCGGGACGTGGGCGTACATGGCGCCGGAGCAGGGCATCGGCCACGGCGCCGACGCCCCCGCCGACTGGTACGCGGTGGGGGTCATGCTGTTCCAGGCGCTCACCGGGGCGCTGCCGTTTCCGCCCGGGCGCGCCAGCCTCGCCGCCAAGATGGCGTTCGAGCCGCCGTCGCCCGACGAGCTCACCGAGGATCTTCCGCCCGATCTGGTCTCGCTGTGCCAGCGCCTGCTCGCCCGTGACGCCTCGCTGCGCCCCGCCGCCGCCGAGATCCTGGCCTCGCTCGGGGCGACCGCCGAGGGCGGCGCGACCAGCTACCCCGGTCTCTCGCGGCAGGACACGCCGTTCGTCGGCCGCGGCGAGGAGCTGGCGCTCTTGCGGGCCGCGCTCGCGCGCGTGCGTGCCGGCCGGCCCGCGTGGGTCGTGGTCGGTGGCGAGTCGGGGGTCGGCAAGAGCACGCTGGTGCGGCGCTTCCTGCACGAGGCGGCGCTCACGCTGCCCGCGCCGCTGGTGCTGGCCGGTCGCTGCGACGCGCGAGAGATCGTGCCCTACAACGCGTTCGTCGTCGATCAGCTGGCGCGCGCACTCGAGCACCTTCCCGCGGTGGAGCAGGCGCAGCTGCGGCCGGCCGGCCTGGGTGCCTTGCTCACGGTGTTCCCGGTGCTGTCCTCGGTCGAGGGCTTCGCCGGCCAGGCCGAAGGCGCCCCGCCTGCCGACCCGCGCAGCGCCGCGTTCGCCGCGCTCGCGGCGCTGCTGCACGGGCTCTCCCGGCGCGCGCCGCTGGTGCTGCTCATCGACGATCTGCACCGCGCCGACGCCGACAGCCTGGCGCTCCTGCGCGAGCTGAGCGGCGGCCCCGAGCCGCCGCCGTTCCTGCTGCTCGGCACCGCGCGCCTCGCGCCCGCCGGCGAGGCGCTCGCGGCGCTCGCGGCGCTGCCGTCATCTGCCACCGAGCTGCGCCTGGAGGGCCTGACCGTGCGCGACGCCGCCGAGCTGATCGCGCTCGTCGCCGACGTACCGGTCACGAGTGCCGACGCGGCGGTGCTCATCCGCGAGGCCGGTGGCCACCCGATGTTCCTGCTCGAGCTGACGCGCCTGCGTGCGCGCGATCCGGCGCACCCGGTGATCCACCTCGACGAGGCGCTGTGGCAGCGCATCGAGTCCCTGCCCGCCGACGGGCGGTTGCTCATCCAGGTCGTCGCGCTTGCGGGCACGCCGTTGTCGCTCGGCCTGGCGGCGGAGGCGGCGCAGCTCGCGCCCGAGGCGTTCGTGCCGCAGCTCGCCGCGCTTCGCGCCGCCCGGCTGCTGCGCATCGGCGAGGGCCGCGCCCGCGACGCCGTCGAGCCCTACCACGATCGGGTGCGCGAGACGGTGAGCGCGCGCCTGCCCGAGCACGAGCGCCGCACCCTGCACCACCGCCTGGCCCGGGTGCTTGCGGCCAACGGCGCGCCGCCCGAGCTGTGCGCCCACCACCACGCGGGCGCCGGGGAGCGCCGCCTCGCCGCCGACTACGCCGAGGAGGCGGCCCGGCGCGCCGCCGCCTCGCTCGCCTTCGATCACGCCGCCGACTGGTTCCGCACCGCGCTCGAGCTCGGTACCCACGATGCGACCCGGCGCCGCGAGCTGCTGACCGCGATGGGCGAAGTGCTGGCGCTGAGCGGCCGGCCCGAGGCCGCCGGGCAGGCCTTCGAGGCCGCGTTCGGTGCGGGCGAGGCCTCCGAAGACGAGCGGCGCGAGCTGCGCCGGCGCGCGGCCGAGCAGTACCTCAAGGGCGGCGTGGCGGATCGCGGCTTCGAGCTGGTCCGCGAGCTGCTCGACGAGGTCGATCTGAAGATGCCGAAGAGCAGCCCGGCCGCGCTGGCCGCGTTCACCTGGCACCAGACGCGCCTGCGCCTGTCGTCCTTGCGCTTCAAGCCCCGGGCCGAGGCGGACGTGCCCGCGCGCGACCTCCTGCGCGCCGACACCGCGTGGACGGTCGCCAGCGGCCTGGCGATGGTCGACTCGCTGCAGGGCGCGCTGTTCGCGATCCGCGCGCCGCTCCTGGCGCTGCGCACCGGCGAGCCGTTCCGCTGCGCGCGCTCGATCGCCGCGGCCTCGGCGGGGGCCTCGGCGATGTTACGCGAGTCCGAGGCGCGCCGGCTGCTGACCGCCGCGCGCCTGGCCGCGAGCCACTGCAGCGCGCCGCTGGCCGAGGTCTACCCGATCCTGGCCGAGGTGATGCTGCTCTACTTCATCGAGAACGACTGGCGCGGCGCGCTCGCGCAGGCCGAGCTCGGCCTGGCGCGCCTGCTGGAGGCCGGCCGCGCACGCGGCTTCGAGGCCGATCTGTTCATCCAGCTGCTCGGCTGGTCGATGAACATGCTCGGCGAGGCCCGCGCGGTGCGCGCCCGCATGGGCGCCGAGATCCGCACCGCCGCGCGCAACGGCGATCGCTTCCTGGAGACCGGCCTGCGCACGTTCTTCCCCGGCCTGCACCTCATGGACGATCGCTTCGACGAGGCCCGCGCCGACGTCGAGGACGCGGAGGCGGCCTGGCAGCAGGGGCGCACCTCCGTCGGCAACCACTTCTTCTTCGCCACCCGGAGCCTGCAGTCGATCGCCTACTACGTCGGCGATCTCGAGGCCCACACCGAGGCGCTCTCCTCCAGGTGGACGCGCTTCTGGCGCTCGCTGATGGCGCACGTGCCGGGGCCGCGCTTCGAGGCCGCGATGTGGTGCTCGGTGCTGGCGCTCTCGCTGGCCCACCAGGCGCGGCGCCGCAAGGACGAGGGTCGCGCGCGCCGCGAGCTCGCGCGCGCGCAGCGGATGCTCCGCATCATGCGCGGGTCGCCGATGGCGGTGGCGCCCGCGTTCGTGCAGCAGGTCGAGGCGCTCATCTGCACCATGGACGGCGACCAGGCGGGGGCGCTGGCGCTCCTGCGCGCCTCGATCGGTCCGCTCGAGGCCCGTGGCATGCAGCAGGCCGTGGCCGGGACGCGCTGGCGGGTGGGCGAGATCCTCGGCGGCGACGAAGGCGCGGCGCTGGTCGCGCGCGCGCGCCGGCACCTGGAAGGGCAAGGCTGGACGCACCCGGAGCGGCTGGTCGATGCGCTGCTGCCCCGTTTCGGGCCGTGAAGGTGCGCCGCTCTAGCCGAGCAGCCCGGGCAGGCTAGCCGGTGCCGTGGCGCGGCCGCTCGAGGAACCAGACGCCGGCGGCTGGGGCCGCCACCGCATCGCGTCATATCCCATAACATCGCGGGATGTTTAGGGCGGCAGCGTGTTCCGGTCTGGTCTCAGTCTTGCTTAGAGAGCTCAGGCACACCTACTCGCTGCCGAGGAAAGATCATGAATCGACGCGCCATCGGAACGCTCTTGCTCGTCGATGGCGCAGGCGGGAAGGGCGAGGGCGAGCAAGAGCGTTCCGATGGCG
>JBKJOI010000043.1:0-6820 GCA_046595695.1 Haliangiales bacterium
TGCTCTACGAGAACGGGCCGCTGCCGGTGCAGCGGGTGCTGCCGATCATCGCGCAGCTGGCGCGCGCGCTGGCGGCCGCGCACAGCAAGGGTGTCGTCCACCGCGACCTCAAGCCCGACAACATCTTCGTGGTCGACCGCGACGGCCAGCGCGACGTGGTCAAGGTCGTCGACTTCGGCATCGCCAAGGTCGCGCCCGTCGAGGGCAACATGGACGGCCCGCGGCTCACCCGCGTGGGCTCGGTCTTCGGCACGCCCGAGTACATGGCGCCGGAGCAGGCCGCCGGCCGCTCCGATCTCGACCAGCGCGTCGACGTGTACGCGCTGGGCACGATCTTCTACGAGATGGTCGTCGGCAAGGTGCCACACCAATCGGACAGCCTGGTCGCGGTGCTGGCCATGCAGATGCTCGATCCGATCACGCCGCCGCACCAGGCCGCGCCCGACATCCCGCTCGATCCCGGCATCGAGGCGGTGATCATGAACGCGCTCGCCAAGGAGCGCGAGGCGCGCTTCGAGTCGATGGGCGAGCTGCTCGCGGCGCTCGACAGCGCGGCGCTGACGGCCGGGCTGTCCATGGTCGACCCGCTCGGTGCCACCGGCTCGATGCGCGCGCTGCCGCCGGCGAGCACGCCGCCGCCCTACAAGACGCCCGGTGACGGCGTGAAGCCGTTCGGCGCGCCGGCGGCGGTGCCGATCGCGGCGGCCGCGGTGGCCTCGCAGCCGATCACGCTGCAGGACGCCTCGGTGTCCATGGGACTGCCCACGATCCAGGACGCGCCGAAGACGCCGCCGCGCAACGACACCGTGCGGACCGCCGGCCCCGAGGACCGGACGCTCGCGCCCGACATGTCGCGGCTGTCGCCGTTCCGCAAAGGTGGCGCTGGCGCGTTCGGCGGCGAGGCGCCGGCGAAGGGTCCGCAGGCACCCACGCTCACGCCGCCGACCGCGCTGAGCGTGATCAGCGTCGCCGACGCGCAGACGGTCATGCCGCCCGCGCCGGCCGGCGGCGCGGCCGCGGTCGCCACGCCGGTGGGCTCGAGCGGCCGCGGCACCGGGCCCGCGCCGGTGCTGCCACCCGCGCCGCGACCGATGCCGATGCCGCAAACCTCCGACCGCTTCGCCCAGCCGTTCAGCCAGGAGCCCCAGGCGGTCAGCCCGGTGGCGCGCTGGCTCCTGCTCGCGCTGCTCCTGGCCACCAGCGCGGTCGTCGTCTACGCGCTGGTGAAGCCGAGCGGGACCAGCACGCCGGTGGCGGCGACCATGATCGATGCCGGCGTGGCCAACGTGCTGCTCGCACCCGCGGCCGACGCCGCGCCCCGGGCGGTGCTGCCCGAGCCGCCCGACGCCGGCCGCGTGGTCGTCACGCCGCCGCGGCCGCCACCGACGCGCCGGCCCGACGCCGGCCCCCGCATCCATCGCGATCCCGAGGTCATCGGCGATGGCCCGCCGGTGACGGTGCGCGTGCTCACCGAGCCACGCGGCGGCGAGCTCGCCACCGGAGTGACCAAGGCCAACCCTGACGGCACCAACTTCACGCGGCCGCGCGGCACCCACCTATTGATCGAGTGCAGCGCACCCCAGCACCGGCCCGGACAGATCAAGATCGTCTTCGACGGTGCCAGCCGCGAGGTCGTATGTCCCATGACCCGCCTGGTCAAGTGCGCGAAAGAGCTGAAGAACCCTTTCGACCCCTGTCCGGAGTGAGGGGCTGACAAAGTGGCCTTCGGGCGCGGCTTCGCTATGATGCGCGCGGAGGATCCCTTATGGCCAAGAGCAAGGCGAAGGCCGCCGCCGCGGCAGGCAAGGCAAGACCCGCGGCTCCCGGCAAGGCGAAAGCCGTCGCCGTCAACGTGAAGGCCGCCGCCGCCAAGGCGAAGGTTGCCGCGGGCAACGCGAAGGCCGCGGGTGGCGCGAAACCCGCGGCGCGCAAGCCGACCAGGCCGACCGCTGCGCCACGCGCCAAGCTCGAGCGCGGCCTGCCCGCGCCGGCCGCGCGGGCATCGCGCCGGGGCGCCGCCGCCGACGTGCGCGCTGCCGATCCGTCGCTGTTCGCGCCGCTCACGCTCGGCGAGCGCGCCGACGCGCTCCGCTCGCTGCTCGAAGACGAGCGCCTGCGCGCCCTGGCCAAGGTCGGCCGCTACCGCGTGATCAGCGTCGAGCCGCTCGTGGTCAAGCCGCCCGAGCCGCTCTCGGGCCGGCGCCTGGCGCGGCTGGTGATCTACGACTACGCGAGCGACAAGTGCGTCGACGCCTGCGTGGATCTCGATCGCGGCGCGGTGTGCCACGTGTCCACGTCGACGGCGCAGCCGATGCTCTCCGTCGACGAGGAGGCCGAGGCGGTCGCGATCGCCGATGCCGACGCGCGCGTCCTGGCGGCGCGCGCGCCCGGCCAGGTGGCGACCGCGACGCTGCACTACTGGAGCCTGAAGGTGATGGACTTCGCGTACCAAAGGCGTTCGGCTGCGGTGCTCTACGGCGAGCCGGGCAAGCGCCCCAGTCTGGTCGCGGTCGTGAGCCTGATCGACCGCGAGGTCGTCGCGGTCGTGCCGGCGGAGCAATGGTGATGACCCAGGGCATACACAAGGTCGCGCAGTCCAACTGGACCATCCACTACACCCTCACCGAGACGGCGGGCGTGAAGATCTTCCTCGCCGACTTCCGCGGCAAGCGCGTGCTGTGGGAGGCGACGCTGCCGTACGTCACCATCGATCACCAGCACGAGGCGGTCGCCCCCGAGGACAACCTCTCCGAGCTGCACGGGCCGTGGTGGTCGCCGCTGGGCGCGCGCCAGCTCGTCGGCGAGGTGCGCCAGATCGACTTCCGCGGCGGCTTCGAGATCGTCGCCGACTTCGTGGTCGGGCCCTACCGCTTCACGCAGCTGTGGCGCTTCCACGAGGACGGGCGCATGGCGCCGTGGCTCACGCTGCACGGCAAGGGCCTGCACGAGGCGCACACCTACCATCCGCACTGGCGCTTCGACTTCGACATCGACGGCGCCACCGGCGACGCGGTCGAGCACTGGGACCATGGCCGCTGGACGCGCGCCTCCGAAGAGGGCTGGTTCCCGTACACCGGCAACGCCTCGCCCGAGGGCTTCGTCTGGCGGCAGATCGACTTCGGCTCGGGCGCGAGCGTGAACCTGCGCCCGCTCAACTGGGAGGACGCCGAGCTGTTCGCGCTGCGCTACCACGCCGGCGAGTGGGCGCCCTACACCCCGCGCGCCGCCATCGGCGACCAGCCCTTCCCCGCCGCCTACGTCTCGAACGAGTCGCTCGACGGCCAGGACGTCACCCTCTGGTACGTCGCCCACGTGCACCACGATCAGGCCTTCCCGTTCACCGCCGGCCCCTGGATCACCGTCCAGGGCCTGTGATCGCCCATCGCGGCTAGCGGGCGGCGGCTCGCCAGCGCGCCAGCAGCCGCTTCTCCGCCGCAGTGGGCGGCTTGCCGCCGGCGCCTTCGTCGAGGATCTTCCGGGCGCGTGCCAGCAGCGCGGCTCGCTGCCCGCGCGGCGCGAGCGCGGCGAGACCCAGGCAGGCGTCGGCGCCGTACACGTGTAGCGCGCGCGTGACCGTGCCCTTGGCTACGCCATGCGTGAACGCGGAGAGCGCGGCCTGGTAGGCAACCTGCGCGCCGGCGCGGTCGCCGCGCGCGCGGGCCACGTCGCCCGTGAGCACGGCGAGCTCTGCGGTCACGTTCTGCACGACGGCGGCGGGCCGCAGCGTGAGCAGGTGCGTCCAGGCGGCGCGCACGTGCGCGCGGGCCGCATCGGGCCGCCCGCGGGCGAGCTCGGCGCTCGCCGAGATCTCGGCGGCGGCGAGGAGGTCGCGCTGCCAGTAGCGGTTGCCGGGATCGCGTCCGGCTGCACGCGTGGCGAGCACATGGACCGCAGCGCCGTGGGCGAGCGCCGCCTCGATCAGGCCGAGATCCAGCTCGATGTACGCCTGCGAAAGGTAGCGCCGGGTCAGATCGCGCACGATGACCCAGTCGTCGGGCGCGGCGGTGGCCAGTCGCTCGGCGGCGGCAAGGCCGGCCTGGCAGTGCACCAGCGCGTCGGCGAGGCGGTCGAGCCGACCGAGCACGCGGCAGAGCGCGCTCTCGCTCATGGCCAGCTCGCGCTGCACGTCGCGGTCGCTCGGATCGCGCGTGGCGAGCGCCTGGCGCGTGGCCCGCGCGGTCTCGTGCAGGCCCAGCGACGCCGCCGGATCGCCCTTGGCATCGGTGGCGTCGGCGTGGCGGAACTGCGCCCAGGCGAGCTGCTTCTCGCGCGCGGCATCGTCGGGCTTGCGCTCGAGCAGGCGCCGGCGCACCGTCACGCTCTCGCGGTAGGCGACCTCGGCATCGTCGTAGCGATCCAGGTTGAGGTAGACGCGACCGAGGTCGAACCAGGCATTGCCCAGCGCCGCCTCGAGCGTCTCGTCGCCGGGCGCGGCGGCGCTGGCCGATCGGGCCAGCTCGAGGCACTCGCGGTAGACCACCTCGGCCGCGCCGAGGTCGCCCTCGTCCTCGTGGCCATCGGCGGTCTGGCGCAGCAGGCTCAGCCGCAGCTGCAGGACCCGCGGGTCGTCACGATCGACGGCGAGCAGCTGCCCGAGCAGCTCGCCAGCCTGCGCGCGCGCCTGCCGCCCGGCATCGACGCGGTTGCCGCGCCGCGCGAGGTCGGCGAGCGCCAGGTAGGTCACGGCCATCTCGCGCAGCGGCTCCGGATCCGCGGGCGCCTGCGCCCGTTGCTCGCGGCGCAGCTCGAGCGCGCGCTGGTGCGCGGCCAACTCGCCGTCCTGGTCGCGACGCGCGCGGGCGACGTCGGCGATCGTCTCGAAGACCACGGCCCACCGACCGAGCACGTCGGCGTCGCCGCCCCGCGCCGCCGGGTACACGCGCGAGTAATAGGCGTCGACCTCGACGCCGACGTCACCAAGGACGTCGAGGCGGCCGAGCTCCTTCAGCTTGCCGCGCAGGTTGACGATGAGGAAGTCGACCAGCTCCTCCGCCGCGGCTCGCTGCGCCGAGGCCACCTGCGCCAGCCCGTCGGCGCGATCGCGCTCGCGCACGATCCCGCGCACGGCCACGATGCCGGTGACCGCGAGCACGGCCAGGAGCGCCGTCGCCGTGGCGACCGCGGCGCGGTGGCGCGCGATCCAGCGCCGCGCCAGCGCGCCCAGGCTGTATTCGTGCGCAGCGACCAGCTGGCCGGTCGTGAAGCGGCGCAGGTCGGCGGCCATGCCGGCGGCGTCGGGGTAGCGCAGGGCGGGATCGCGGGCCATCGCCTTGCCCACGATGGTGGCGAGATCCGGAGCGATGCGCAGGCCGCGGCGCTCGATCGGCTGGGGTGGACCGGTCAGCACCTGCGCCAGCGTGTTGGCCGCGCTGTCGGCGCGGTAGGGCGGGTCGCCGGCCAGCACGTGGTAGAGCAGCGCGCCCAGCGAGTACACATCGGCGCGCGTATCGACCCGCTCCCCCCGCGCCTGCTCTGGCGCCATGTACGCGGGCGTGCCGATCGCGCGGCCGGCGATGGTGAGGCCGGGACCGGGTGCGGTCCCGTCGCTCTCGGGGCCTTCCTCGGGCGCCCCCTCGGTGGCGACGCCCCAGTCGATGACCACGGTCTCGCCGTACGCGCCGACGAGGACGTTGGAAGGCTTGAGATCGCGGTGCACGACGTGGCGTGAGTGTGCATAGGCGAGCGCCTCGGTGGCGGCGACGAGGTGCGGCATGAGCGCGAGGCGATCGGCCAGCGCCGGCATCGAGCTCACCGCCTCGTCGAGTGAGCGCCCCTCGACCAGCTTCATGACCAGGAACGGCTCACCCGTGGGCAGACGCGCCGCCTCGTAGACCGGCACGATGCCGGGGTGCTGCAGGCGTGCGGCGATGCGCGCTTCACGCACGAAGCGCTCCAGCGAGCCACCCGCGAGCATCAGCTTGATGGCCACGGGCCGATCGTGGCGGCGGTCGTGCGCCTCGATGACCCGACCCATGCCGCCCTGCGCCAGGACGCGGCCGAGGACGTATTCGTCGTCGCTGACGACGCGGAGCGAGCGCACGAGCACGAGCGGGTCGCCGTGGAAGGCCTCGGTGGGCCCGTCGGGGCGCACCACCTGCCCGGGCTCACGCGTTCCGCTGGCCGCGCTCAGCGTGGCGAAGGGATCGTCGGCAGCGGGGCCGTCTTGGTGCTTGGACATTTGCTTGACCCTTCTACCCACCTTCACGGTTCGACGTGAAGCGTAGACCGCTCTATCGACGCTCGAGCTCGAGGTTCGCCCGGTATCGCCCGGGCAATAGTCGGTCTACATTTGGCGCATGTTTTCGCGTCCGACATGCTCGCCGCCGGGATGGTCCTGGCCCCGGCCTAGGTACCGGCGGGATGGAGCGTAGGCCCGACGTCGACGCGAAGGCGCTCCAGGCGGTGCTCGGCCGCGCCTTCGGGACGGCCGCCGCCATCGCCGCAGGCCGGACCCCGGAAGGCGTCTCGGCGCAGGTCTACCGGATCGAGCGCGCGGGCGAGGTCTTCTACCTGCGCGTCGCCGAGGAGCACGGTCAAGATCTGAGCGTCGATGCCGAGCTCGCACGCGAGCTCCGCCGGCGTGGCGTACGGGTTCCCGAGGTGCTCTTCGTCGAGCCGTTCGCGGCCGAGCTGGACCGCTCGGTGCTGATCATGGCAGAGGTCGCGGGCGTGGCGCTCGCGCCGGGCAGCGGCGGCGAGGTCGCCCACGGGATCGCGCGCGCGGCGGGGCAGGACCTCGCGCGGCTCAACCAGATGTCGGACGACGGCTTCGGCGGGATCCGGCGCGAGGCTGTACGCGCCGCCGGCGAGCCCTTCGCCG
>JBKJOI010000261.1:0-7241 GCA_046595695.1 Haliangiales bacterium
TTGCCGTCGTCGTTGCCGTCGTCGTTGCCGTCGTCCTTGCCGTCGTCGTTGCGGCTCGGCGCGCCGGGCGCTGCTGTCGCCGCCGACCCGGCGCGCGCCGAGGGCGTGTTCGCCCGCGCGCGCGTGCGGCCGCTCTCCGCGGATCAGATCTTCCGCTCCCTCCTCGTGGCCACCGGCGTCGAGCACGCGGGCCGTGGTCGCTTCCGCGCCGCCGTGCAGCAGGGCAAGGCGCGCGCGCTGCGCGAGTACCTGTTCGTCTTCCCCGACGACGAGATGGCCGAGGTCGGGGCGTTCACCGGCAGCGTCGCGCAGGCGCTGCTCGTCTTCAACGGCGAGGTCACCAACCTGGGCGCGTCGGCCGCCGAGGGCAGCGTGCTCGGCGACGCCTTGCGCGCGAGCCGCGATCCGGCCGTACGCCTCGAGACGCTCTTCCTGGCCGCGTACGCCCGCCGCCCCGAGGCCGTCGAGCGCAGCGCGTTGCTCGCGACGATCGCCGCACGCGGCGGCGGCGACGAGGTCTGGGAGGACGTCTTCTTCGCCTTGCTGACCTCCACCGAGTTCCTGACGAACCACTGAGCGAGGATGACCATGAGTGCCCACGATCGTCGTTCGTTCCTGCGGCTCGGCCTCGGCTCCGCGTGCTTCGCGGCGGCCGGCCTGCCGCTCGTCGCCCGCCTCGCCCGCGCCGAGCAGGCCGAGCAGGCTGAGCGTGCCGCGGCCTCCGCCCCACTTGCCACGAGCTGCATCCTCCTCTACATGGCCGGAGGTGCCTCCCAGCTCGACACCTTCGACCCCAAGCCCGGGCGACCCACCGGCGGCGAGTTCAAGGCCATCGGCACCTCGGTCCCCGGCATCCAGCTCTCCGAGCACCTGCCCTTGCTGGCGCGTCGGGCGCAGCACCTGGCCATCCTGCGCGCGGTGACCTCGAAGGAGGGCAACCACCAGCGCGCCCGACACCTCATGCACACCGGCTATCCGCCGCAGGGCGGGGTGGACCATCCGGCGTTCGGCGCGCTCGTCGCCGACGAGCGCGGCGTCGGCTCGCTGCCCGGCTACGTCGCGATCGGCGGCCCCGGCGAGGACGCCGGCTTCCTGGGCGCGGGCCTGTCGCCGTTCGGCATCCAGGATCCCTCGAAGCCGGTGCGCCACCTCGGCACCGCGCGCGGCGTCGACGCGGCCCGCTTCGATGGCCGCATCGAGCTCTGGCGCGGCCTCGAGGATCGCTTCGCCGCCTCCCACGACTCCGCGATCGTGCGCGGCCAGCGCGAGGTCGGCGAGCGCGCGGTCGCGACCATGAAGGCCCCCGACATCGCCGCCTTCGAGCTCGACGCCGATCCGCGCCGCGCCGCCTACGGCGACTCGAAGTTCGCGCTCGGCTGCCTCATGGCGCGCCGCCTGGTCGCGGCCTCCGTGCCCTTCGTCGAGGTCACGCTGAACGGCTGGGACACTCACGAGGACAACTTCGCGCGCGTGAAGACGCTCTCGGCCGAGCTCGACCACGCGATGTCGACGCTGCTCGACGACCTCGACGCGAGCGGTCTGCTGGCCTCGACGCTCGTGGTCTGGATGGGCGACTTCGGCCGCACCCCGACCATCAACGGGCGCGGCGGACGCGACCACTACCCGAAGGTCGCATCGGTCGTGCTCGCCGGCGGCGGCGTGCCCGGCGGCCAGGTGATCGGCGCCACCGACACCGACGGCCTCGAGATCGTCGACCGCCCCATCACCATCCCCGATCTCTGCCGCACCCTGGCGGTGACGCTCGGCCTCGACCCCGATCGCACCCGCCACGCGCCCTCGGGCCGGCCCATCCGCACCGTCGACGGCGGCACCGCGATCTTCTGATCGCGAACGCGCGCTACTCGGGCAGGCGCCGGCTCATGTGCTCCTTGATGAGCTGCTCGATCTCCTCGGGCGTGCTGAGCTGCAGCGCCTGCTCGGCGAGCCGGCGCGAATCCTCCATCGAGCACGCGCGCAGCACGCTCTTGACCATGGGGATCGAGACCGCGTTCATCGACAGCTCGTCGAGGCCCAGGCCGACCAGCACGGCGGCGAGCATGGGCTCGCCCGCCATCTCGCCGCACATGGCGACCGGGATCTGCTGCTGCCGGGCGCCCTCGACGACCGCGCGCACCAGCCGGAGGATCGCCGGGTGCATGGGCCGGTACAGGTAGCTGACGTGCTCGTTCACGCGGTCGATCGCGAGCGCGTACTGGATGAGATCGTTGGTGCCGATCGAGAAGAAGTCGACCTCCTTCGCGATGATGTCCGCGGTCAGCGCTGCCGAGGGCATCTCGATCATGACGCCGATCTTGAGCGCGGGATCGAAGGGCTCGCCCTGCTTGGTGAGCTGCTCGCGCGACTCGTCGAGCATCTCCTTGGCCTCGCGCAGCTCGGAGACGCCGGAGATCATCGGGAACATGAGGCGCATCGGCCCGTGCGCCGAGGCGCGCAGCAGCCCGCGCAGCTGCGCCCGGAAGAGCGGCCGGCCCTGCTCGGTCAAGCACAGCCGGATCGAGCGCAGGCCGAGCGCCGGGTTCATCTCGGGCGAGATCGTGAGCGAGGTGGTCTTGTCGGCGCCCAGGTCGAAGGTGCGGATGGTGATCATACGCCCGGCCATGAGCTCGAGCGCCTGGCGTGCCTGGACGTAGTGCTCGTCCTCGCTGGGAAAGTCGGTGCGGCCCATGAACAGGAACTCGGTGCGGAAGAGCCCGACGCCCTCGGCGCCGTGATCGATCGCGCTCTCGATCTCGTCCACGACGTCGATGTTCGCGACCAGGTGCAGGCGGTGGCCGTCGATGGTCTCGGCGGGCAGGTCGCGGTTGGCGAGCAGCGCCTCGCCGATGGCGGCCTCGCGGCGTGCGCGCGTCCTGAAGTGCGCGACCGTCTGCGGCGCGGGGTTCAGCAGCACGAGGCCGCTCGAGCCGTCCACGATCACCAGATCCCCGGTGCCGACGACCGAGGTCACGTCCTCGAGGCCGACGACCGCCGGGATCTCGTGCGCGCGCGCGATGACCGCGGTGTGCGAGGTCTTGCCGCCCGCGTCGGTGATGAGCGCGGCGACCGCGGCCCGATGCAAGGACGCGGTGTCGGCGGGCGACAGATCGTGCGCGACCACCACGGCGTCGGGCGGCGGCGTCACCGGCCCGACCTCTTCGCCGAGCAGGTTGCGCATGATGCGGTCACCGACGAAGTCGATGTCCGAGCGCCGCTCGCGGAAGTAGTCGTCCTCGATGCCGTCGAAGACTTCCTTGATGTGCTCGACGGTGCGCTGCAGCGCCCACTCGGCGTTGATCTTCTCGACGCGGATGTGGCGGATGGTCTCGTCGACCAGGTGCTCGTCGTGGAGGATGAGCTGGTGCGCCTCGAGGATGAACGAGTGATCGTCGGTGGCCCCGACCAGGCGCTCCTTGATCTTGGCCAGCTGCGTGTCGCTCTCGCCGATCGCCTTGCGCAGGCGCGCGATCTCGAGATCCACCTCTTCGACGGGCACGTGCCGCTTGGGCGTCTTGCGCCGGCGCCGGTCGACCACGTAGGCGCGTCCGATCGCGATGCCCGGCGACGCGGCCACGCCACGCTTGCGGATCTCGCCGACGACCAGGCCCTGGGTCGGTCCCGACTGGGTGCTCGCGCGCTCGCGGATCGATACCGGGATGTTGTCGGCGTCGTCGTCGCCGGCGTAGCGCCCGCCGTCGCCTTCTCGGCCCGTGCCCATGCCGCCGCCCTTGCCGGATCCCGAAGCTGCCACTACTTGGCTTCCCCGAAGCGACTCTTCACCAGCTCCTTGAGCGCGGCCACGCACTCGGCCGCCTGCGTGCCACGCGCGTGCACCGTGATGGTGCTGCCCTTGGCCGCGACCAGCATCAGGATGCCCATGATGCTCTTGCCGTTGACCGTCTGGTCGTCCTTCTGGACGTCCACGTCGCAGCCGAACTTGGCCGTGAGCTGGACAAACTTGGTGGCGGCACGCGCGTGCAGCCCCAGCTCGTTCACGATCTCGAGCGTTGCTTCCGCCTCACCGTCCGTCGACGAATCGCTCATGACTGCATCGCCCCCGCCTGAGTCTCGTGGTTCACGCGTTGCCTCCGTCGCCGAGTCGGATGGATCGGATCGCGGTCTGGGCCGCCTCGTGCGCGAGCTCGGCGGGCGACAGCTGCTTGCGATCGGAGGCCGCGACCTTGACGAGCATCGGCAGGCTGAGCCCGCACAGGATCTCCACGTTCGCCCCCGACGCCTTCACCTGCACCGCGCAGTTGCACGGTGTCGAGCCCTGCAGGTCGACGAGCACGAGCACGCCGCGGCCTTCGTCGAGCCGGTGCACGGCCGCGTCGATGCGGTTGCGAATGTCCTCGCGCGACTCGCCCGGCGTGGTCGGCAGCGGCTCCATGGCCACGGTGGCGTCGCCGCCGAGCAGCCGCTGCGCCTCGGCTACCATGGCCAGCCCCGAGTCGCCGTGCGTGACGACCAGGACCGCGGTGGTGCCGGTCCCGTTCGTGACGGAGCCGTTCGTGCCGCTGCCATTCGTACCACTGCCGCTCATGGCGAACCTCCTCGTTCCAGATCGCGGTGCCGCACCGTCAGGGGCCACTCCGCGCCGAGTCGTCGCCCAAGCTCTTCGACGACCGCCACGCTGCGGTGTCGCCCGCCCGTACAACCCACCGCGATGGTGAGGTACGCCTTGCCTTCGCTGGCGTAGCGAGGCAGCGAGTACTTCAAATAATCGGTCGTGCGATCGAGGAACTCGCGTCCCTCCGGGCCGTCGAGCACGAAGCCCGCGACGGTCTCGTCCTTGCCGGACAGCGCGGATAGCGCCTCGACGAAGTAGGGATTGGGCAAGAAGCGCACGTCGAACACGAGATCCGCCTCCGCGGGCAAGCCGTGCTTGAACCCGAACGATAGCAGGGTGATCGACAGAGTGCCGTCCTGGCGGCCGTAACGCTCCTGAATGATGCCTTTCAGCTGATGTACGTTCAGGGCGCTGGTGTCGACAATTGCCTCGGCGCTGTCGCGCAGCGGCCGGAGCAGGGTACGCTCGTGCTCGATGCCGGCGCGCAGGTCGTCGCCGGCGAGCGGATGGCGCCGGCGCGTCTCGGAGAACCGTCGGACCAGCAGGTCGTCGTCGGCGTCCAGGTACAGGACCTCGACCGCGTAGCCGCGCGAGCGCATGCGCGCGAGCTCGTTCTTGAAGCTGCCCAGGAGCCCGCCCTGGCGGGCGTCGATGCCGATCGCGACCTTGGTACGCTTCTCTTCTTGCGCATCGCTGTCGATGAGATCGAAGAACGGCGCCAGCAGCGGGAGCGGCAGGTTGTCGACGCAGAACCAGTCGAGATCTTCGAGCGCGCGAAGCGATGTGCTCTTGCCGCCGCCGGAGAGGCCGGTGACCACGACGACACGCATGGATACTCGATTCTACTCTACTTCGTCGCCTTGGAAGTCCACCGGCCGAGCCTCGGCGATGGCGCGGTTGAGCTTGTCCTGGAACTCGCGCGCCGAGTGGTGGCCCTGGTACTTGAGCAGCTGGTTGCGCGCGGCCACCTCGATGATCGACGTCATGCTGCGACCGGGGCGGACCGGCACCCGGATCATCGGGATGTCGACGTCGAGGACCTTGTAGGCGACCTCGTCGAGGCCGAGGCGGTCGTACTCCTCCTCCTCGCGCCACTCGACCAGCTCGACGACGAGCTCGATCTTCTTGTAGTCGCGCACCGCGGCGACGCCGAAGAGATCCTTGATGTTGATGATGCCGAGGCCGCGGATCTCCATGTGGTGCTTGATGATGTCGGAGCCCGAGCCAAAGATGAGATCCGGCTGACGCTTGCGGATGTCGACGATGTCGTCGGCGACCAGGCGGTGACCGCGCATGACCAGGTCGAGCGCAGCCTCGCTCTTGCCGATGCCGCTCTTGCCGAGCAAGAGGATGCCCACGCCCAGCACGTCGACGAGCACGCCGTGCACCGACGTGGACGGCGACAGCTTGTCCTCGAGGAACTGGGTGACGCGGTCGATGAACACCGCCGACACCAGCGGCGAGGCCAGCAGCGTGACGTTGCGCTCGTCGCAGCGCTGCGACAGGTGGGGCGGCGCCGGCAGCCCGCGCGTGACCACCAGGCAGGCGGGCTCGAGGGCCAGCAGGTTGTCCAGTCCAGTGAGCTGCTTGTCCTCGGGGAGCTGCTGCAGGAAGCCGATCTCGCTGGCGCCCAGGATCTGCACGCGGCCGCGATCGATCTGCCCGGTGTAGCCGGCCAGCGCCAGGCCCGGCTTCTGGATGCGTGCGACGGTGATCCGTCGCGACAGCCCGCTGCGCCCGGAGAGCACCGATAGCTCCAGGCCATGCGTCTTGTCCGCGAGGAGCTGCTCGATCTTCACCGACAGCATGGCATCTATCTCTCTCCGGGGGGCCCCGGCTGTCACCGCGACAGCCGACGCTAGTACTTCGCGTCTTCCTCGGCGATCGTCCGGTACATCTCGTGCGCGTCGGGCGCAGCGAGCAGACGCTGGCGGAACTCCGGGTCCTTGAAGAGCCGGCTGATGCGTGCGAGTGCCTTGAGGTGGATGCCGGTCGAGTTCTCTGGCGCCACCAGCACGAAGAAGATGTGCGTGGGCTGGCCGTCGATCGAGTCGAAGTCCACGCCCTTGCGCGCGCGCCCGACACAGGCGACCAGCTTGCCGACGGCGTCGAGCTTGCCGTGGGGGATGGCTACGCCCTCGCCGATGGCGGTCGAGGCGAGCTTCTCCCGCTCCACCAGCACGCTCGTGAGCGCCACCTTGTCGACACCGGCGTGGTGCGTGGCAAGGTGCTCCGCCAGCTCCGCGATGATATCGAGCTTGGCGGTGCTACGCAGGTCGGGGAGGATCAACTCCTCGCGGACGAATTCGACGATCTTCATCGGCGGCGGCTCAGGCTCAAACCGAGCGCACACTATCACAACGTTTGGTCATGGGAAGCCACAACGACAAGTCGAGGCGTGGGATCGCTTACGATCCGACGTTGGCTTCGATGAGCCCGTAATTGCCGTCGTCGCGGCGATAAACCACGTTAATCTGCCCGGTTACGAAGTTCTTGAAGACCAGGAAGTTCTGGTGGAGGAGGTCGAGCTGCATGACCGCATCATCCGGATGGAGCAATTGGGCCGTGTATTTGTCGGTTTTGGTGATCTTGGACCGTGCTTCGGTCGCCACCGCGCCGGTTGCCGCGGGTTCCTGACCCTCCGCGCCGCTCGGTTCGAGCACGCGGTAGAGCA
>JBKJOI010000264.1:0-3483 GCA_046595695.1 Haliangiales bacterium
ATCCACTGGTCGGCGCCCGTGGCGAAGCCGAAGTCGCCGACCAGTGGATCTACCTGGGCGACAACACCGGCGAGCCGCTGTCGACGAACACGCAGATCGCGTTCGACGCGGTGCGGCTCACGCGCATCGAAGGTCCCGGACAGGAGCCAGGCGAGCCCCCACCCGGAGAAGGCGACGACAGCAGCGTCGCGTCAGCCGGCTGCACGATCGCAACGCACGCGCCGCGAGGCCGCGCGCCGGGCGCGACCTCGTGGCTCGGCGTCCTCGTGCTGACGCCGCTGGCATGGCGACTGCGTAGCCGCCGCCCCCGCCGCTAGCCGCCTCGGTTAGTAGTCGTTGTAGCCGCGGCCGCCGCTACCGCCGGCACCGCCGCCTCCACGACCGCCACCGCCGCCACCGCCGCGTCCGCCGCCACCGCGACCCTCGCCGCCGCCGCGACCGCCGCGTCCGCCACGGCCACCCGGGCCGCCGCCGTCACGACCACCGCCACCGCCCGGGCCGCCACCGCCGCCACCCGGGGCGCCACCGAAGCCGCCCGGCCCACGCGGTGGGCCGCCGCTGCTGAAGCCGCCGCTCGGCCGGGGCGCGCCACCGCCACCACCACCGCCGCCACCGCCGCCGGGTGTGCGCTCCTGCGCGAGGTTCACGCGCAGTGCCCGACCGTCCAGGTCCTGGCCGTCCATCGCGCTGATGGCCGCCGCGGCCTCCTCGGCGCTGGCGAGCTCCACGAAGCCGAAGCCGCGGGACTGTCCTGTCTCGCGATCGGTGATGATCTTGACGTCGACGACTTTCCCGCCGGCCGTCTCGAACGCCGCCCGAAGCGCGCTCTCCATGGTCTTGAAGGAAAGATTCCCTACGTACAGTCGCGCGCCGCTCATGGTTTGTGCTGAATGCCTCGCTGTCTGAAAAGGTCTTTACAACCTATTTCATTTCACCGGCCACGTCGCCACTGAATACGCACGCACGATCCGGAGGCCGGGCGCGCGGCCTTGCGGATATTTTAGGACTTCGCGCCCGACGGGCGCATCGCGCGCGTGGCTGGCTTCTGGGGCGCGTGAGGCACGTCCGGCGCGCGGGCTGCTGCCGCGCGCGCCCTACGGCCCGCTACACGTTGAAGCGGAAGTGCACGACGTCGCCGTCGCGCATGACGTATTCCTTGCCCTCGATCGCGAGCTTGCCGGCGGCGCGACACGCGGCCTCGCTGCCCAGCTTGACCAGGTCCTCCCACCACATGACCTCGGCCTTGATGAAGCCCTTCTCGAAGTCGGTGTGGATCACGCCCGCCGCCTGGGGCGCCTTGGAGCCGCGCGGGATGGTCCAGGCACGGACCTCGACCTTGCCGGCGGTGAGGAAGCTCCACAGGCCGAGCAGCTCGTAGCCCGTGCGCACGACCCGGTTGAGGCCGGGCTCGGTCAGCCCGAGCGACTCGAGGAACGCGGGCTGCTCCGCCTTGTCGAGGGTCGCGATCTCGGCCTCGGCGGCGGCGCAGATCACCACCACCGGCGCGTTCTCGGTCCTGGCGTGCGCGAGCAACTTGGCGACCAGCGGATCCGAGCCCGGGTCGGCGATGGCGCCCATCTGCTTCTCGCCCACGTTGGCGACGTAGAAGACCTTCTTGGCGGTGAGCAGCTGCAGGTCCTTGATGGCGACCAGCTCCTCCGCCGTCAGACCCTGCGCGCGCACCGTCTTGCCGGTATTGAGCGCCGCGAGCACCTTCTCGCAGACCTCGTAGGCGAGCTTCTCGTCCTTGTTGGTGGTGCGCAGCTTCTTGGCGCGGTCCATGCGCTTCTCGACCGTCTCCATGTCCTTGAGCGAGAGCTCGGTGTCGATGGTGTGCACGTCGCCCACCGGATCGACGCGGTTCTCGACATGGACGACGTTGTCGTCCTCGAAGCAGCGGACCACGTGCGCGATCGCGTCGGTCTCGCGGATGTTGGCGAGGAACTGGTTGCCCAGGCCCTCGCCCTTGGAGGCGCCGCGGACCAGGCCCGCGATGTCGACGAAGTTGATCGTCGAGTAGAGCACCCGCTCGGGCTTGACCACCAGCGCCAGCGCGTCGACGCGCGGATCGGGGACGGTCACCACGCCGACGTTGGGCTCGATGGTGCAGAACGGGTAGTTCGCAGCCTCGGCGCCAGCGGCGGAGAGCGCGTTGAAGAGCGTCGACTTGCCGACGTTGGGAAGCCCGACGATGCCACAGGAGAAGCCCACGAGTACCTCGAAGAAAAAGTGCCCGTGGCAGGTACCACGGCGGACGGGCGGGAGCAAGCCGCCCGGCCGAGGCTACTCCGCCTGGCCGAGCGCGGCCGCGCAGGGCGCGCAGATGAACGGGCGCGGCCCCGCTGGCTCGTCCGTGACGCCCAGGAAACCCTTGTCGCCCTTGCCCAGCTTGCACGCGCAGCGCGCGCACGGCCGCTCACGGCCCATGACGACCTCCTGCCAGGCCAGCACGGCCTCGAGCACGTCGGGCCCGAGCGCGGCAGGCTCCCCGGCCGCGGCCGCTGTCACGGCCGCTGACGGCGCCGCCGCGGGCACCGCCGCCGTCGCGGCCGCCGCCGTCGCCGCCGTGGCCGCCGCTGCAGCGGCCGCCGCCTTCGCCTGGGCCGCCGCGGCGCGCGCGGCCGCGGCCTCCTCGGCCGCCTCCACGGACGAGAAGCCCTGCGCCGATGCTGCGATGCGGCGCGCGTCGCGCTTCACCGACTCGGTCAGGCTCGCGGTGTTGGCCACGATGTCGTCGACCAACTGGAAGGTGTCGTGCAGGACGTTGCGGATGAGCTGCGACACGGTCACGCGCTGCTTCTTCGCCGCCGCGCGCAGCGCCTCGTCGAGGTCCTCCTCGACGCGCGTCTGGATCAGCCGATCCTTGCGGTCGGCGTCGGTGGCGGGCGGGCGGCCGCGGCGCGGCGGCTTGGCCCGGCGGGTGGTGGTCATACAAAATACTACAACGGCGGCCTCCGCCTCGCGCCAGGCAATCCTGCCGTGATATCCGAAAGAGGCCGGGCGAGGAAACCCGCAAGACGCCCGAAAAACGAAACGGCCGGTTCCTCGTCAAAAGGAGCCGGCCGTGACGTGCTTCGCGAAACCTGGAGCGGGCGAACGGACTCGAACCGTCGACTTCGACCTTGGCAAGATGCCGCACCCATTCGGAAGTAGGCGCAACGTCGCGGTATCCCTTGAGACAGCCGGGACTAACCGGGCGCCGCAGGGACCAACCGGGCCACCCGGCGAGGGGACCGGTGAGGGGACGCTGACCCTCGTCGCATCTGGCGTCCAACGCCAGATAGATCCCCGTCGCCGCCACGCTGTAACCTCTCCACACGGTGCGGGGAAGTAGGGCGCGGGGGAGCGCAGACTTGTGAGGTTTTCCCGGCCGCGCCACGGCCAGCGCATCGGCGGCATGCGGGGAAAGTGGTGCCCGCGCGCGGACAGTAGATCGAGGCTGTTCGCCGACGGTAGCCGACGCCTACCGCGCACGCCGGCCAC
>JBKJOI010000381.1:0-4645 GCA_046595695.1 Haliangiales bacterium
CCCACAGGTCCGCGCGGAACTTGCCGCGCTCGACCAGCGTCGGGATGTCCTGGTTGGTCGCCGAGACCACGCGCAGGTCGACCGCCTCGGGCGTGCGGCCGCCGAGCGGCGTCACCACGCGCTCCTGCAGCACGCGCAGGAGCGCCGCCTGCGAGCCCAGCGGCAGGTCGCCGATCTCGTCGAGGAACAGGGTGCCGCCGTGCGCGCTCTGCACCATGCCGACGCGGTCGCGGTCGGCGCCCGAGAAGGCGCCGCGCTTGTGCCCGAAGAGCTCCGACTCGACGAGCCCGACCGGCAACGCGCCCGAGTTCACCGCCACGAACGGCCCGGAGCGGCCGCTCAGCTGGTGCAGCGCGCGCGCGATGACCTCCTTGCCGGTGCCGGTCTCGCCGAGCACGCAGATGGGCGCGTCGATCGCGGCGACGCGGGCGAGCTGGGCGAAGTCGTACGCCAGCCCCGCGGACAGCGTCGCCAGGCCGGGCACGAGCGGCGTCAGCTCGGCGCTGGCGAGGTCGAGCGCCTCGCCCGCGGCCATCGGTGCGGCGGCGCGGAAGAGCAGGAAGGTGGCGCCGATCTCGATCACGTCGCCGTCGGCGAGCAGGACGCATTGCGAGATCGTCTGGCCGTTCACCGCGGTGCCATTCTTGGAGCCGAGATCCTCGACGGCGAAGGCGTGGTAGCTCACCCGCGTGAAGCGCGCGTGCAGCCCCGACATGCGGCGGTCGGGCAGCGACAGGCGCAGCGTTGCCTTGCCGGCCACGGCCTCGCTGCGTGTGGTCTGCGCCAAGCGGCCGCGCCCGATCTCGACGCTCTCGACGCAGGCCAGGCTGTGGCGGCCGCCGCCCGAGGCGAGGCGCTCGCACTCGAGCACGACGAAGAGCTGCGGCTCGGGCCGCAGCGCGAACACGCTGGCAGCACCCGAATCGGTGAAGCCCGAGAGCGTCGTGGTGTCGTCCACGCTGCAGATATACCTCGTTCCAGGCCAGAACCGGCACGGGGCTTGCCTCTATCGGGTTGATGCCGAACCATGACGTGGAGATGGACCCGCTCGTCGATGCGTTGACGCGCCTGGCCGCGCCCGCCGAGCAGCAGATCGTGGAGCTGCTCCGCCGCGGCTCGAGCGTGTGGGTCGACGAGCTCGCGCTCGGCTACGACGAGGCCGTGCAGCTGGTCATCGGCGAGCGGGGCGTCGCGCTCCCGTTCGCCACGCTGGACCTGCTCGAGGATGTCGACGAGCTGCTCACATCGCTCGCCGGCGATCCCGACGCGTGGACGCCGACCGCGCTGCTCGATCGCGACGAGTGGCGCGGCGTGCGCCGCGCCGCGATCCTCGTGCTCGCGGCGATGTCCAGGCGCCTCACCGAGACGCCGCTCGCGGTCGACTGCCCCAGCCCGGACAACAGCGACTGAAGCGGCGGTAGGCTCGCCCACACGAATTGCGCGCGCACGCCTGCGACGCAGCGCTTCGAGCCGGATGCGGCTTGGCGCTGCCCAGGCGAGCGATTAGCATGCCCTGGATATGTCGACGCTCCGCTGTACGTCCTTCTCCGATGTCCTCGCTGCCATCGATTCGCTTCCGCTCACGTCCTCGAGCTCGGCGCCCTCGTCACCCGAGCGGTTCACGCCGGCGCAGGCGCTCGTGCACTGCGCGCAGAGCATCGAGTACACGATGAGCGGGTACCCGAAACTGCGCTCCGGCTTCTTCCGCGCCACCATCGGCCCGATCGTGAAGCGTCGCTTCATCTCACGCGGCGCCATGAAGCACGACATCACGGCGCCGGTGCCGGGCGCGCCCGCGGTGGCCGCCGATACCGATCTGTCGTCAGCGCTCGCGCGCCTGCGCGCCGCCATCGCTTCGTTCACGGCGTACCAGGGTGCGTACTCTCCCCACCTCGCGTACGGCCCGTGTACGCGCGCGGAGTACGAGGCCCTGCAGAGCATGCACGTCGCCGAGCACCTGAACGCCTTCATGTAGCCGTTGCGCAGCCTTGCGTCGCAGGAAGCCGGCGTGTAGGAGCAACTCCGAAGCGTGTGGGTGGCGTGCTTCGCACCGACGACAGGTGGGCTGTCGATGTAGTGACATTCCGCGGCATGCAGTGACGCTTTTGCGCGCTTCTCGTTCACACCACCTGATCCCGATCGAGCAACATCCAGGACTTGTCCTCGCCGCACGCCCGGCATGCGGCGTGCTCTCGGATCGCGCCGTGAAAAGCGAGGGGGGACACGGATGATGAAGATGCTGCGCGGTTCGGCTCCGGTCGTGGGCACGCTGGTCCTGGTGCTCCAGGTGGGTGGCTGTAGCATCGAGCCGCGCCCGGACGAGGGCGACGGTGATCCGCTCGAGGCGGTCGGACCGCAGGCGCACCGTCCGCCGGTCGGTCTCGGCGAGGTCGTGATCCCCGACGCGACCGAGAACACGACGCCGTCCTTCCCTGACCAGATCCTGCTGGCCGAGAACCTCCGCTTCCCGCTCGGGCTCGTGATCGACGACCAGGCCGTCTACGTGATGGCGCGCTCCGACGTGCAGAACGGCTACGCGCAGCTCACGCGCATCGATCGCGACTCGGGCGAGCAGACCATCCTCGCCACGGGCGAGAAGCCCACGCAGCTGGTCGGCAACAAGGATCACCTCTTCTGGGCCGACGCCGGCGACGGCTGGATCCGTCGCGTCGACAAGAACGGCGCCAACCAGGTGAAGCTCGCCTACTCGGCCAGCTCGGTCCTGACCCTCGCGGTCAACGACGACGGCACCGCGGTGTGGGCCACGCGCGGGCAGGACCTCGTGCGCTCGAGCCCGAGCGACGAGCTCGGCGTCGTGCTGCGCCACTTCGACTCGACCGCCACCGGCCTGATCATCGACGGCAAGACGGTGTTCGTCAGCCTGTTCTCGGGCGAGATGTGGCGCGCCTCGCTCGACAGCAGCGAGGTCGGCCAGCTGTTCGCGCACGAGCACTTCAACCTCGGCTTCGTGAGCGACGGCGTTCGCCTCTACTGGATCGACAACTACGCGGGCACCATCCGCACCGGCAACCTGGCCGGCGGCGAGGCGCACACCGTGGCGAACGCCACGCGCGGCATCGGCTTCCTCGCGCTCTCCGACGATCACGTGGTGTGGACCGATCACGCGGCGCGCATGGTGCGTCGCGCGCACAAGAGCGGCACGGTCGCGACCGAGACCTTGAGCGCCGAGCACGGCCAGCCGATGGCCATCGCGACGTTCGAGGGCTGGATCGCCTGGGTGAACCAGACGCACGGCAGCATCCTGCTGATGAACCCGTAGCGCGGCGCGCGCCACCTCGACACATCCGGCGACGGCCGGAGACACGCCGGCACAACCGGCGACATCCACCGGATCCACCTCCCCATACAGTTCGACGAGTTAGGTCGCCTCGCATCGCGGCATGCGTCGTGCTTCAGCGACGCCGCATGACGATCGACAAGGTTCGTGGCACGGCCCCGGTGGCCGGCACGCTGGTGCTCGCGCTCCACGCCATGGGCGCTCCCCAGCTCTCGCTCGACGAACCCGACTTCGACACCGACACCCACAACGACGCGGGTGACGATCCGCCTGCCGAGCTCGACGCGGACGCCGCCGCCACCTGCGCCGGCCTCCCCATCGTGCTGGCGAACGCGCTGGCGTCGCCGCGCGGCCTCGTCCTCGACGACCACGCGGCCTACGTGCTCGCGCGCCCACTCGGCGCCGGTCCCGAGGGTCAGCTGCTCGAGATCGACCGCCGGAGCGGCGTGGTCACCGTGCTGGCGACGACCCACCGAGCGACCCTCCTCACCGGCGACGAGGCGTTCCTCTACTGGACCGAGCTCGAGGCCAACAAGGTCCGCCGCGTGAGCAAGCTGGGTCACTCGGCCGCCACGCTCGGCTCGGAGCGGCCCGCGCCCCGGCAGCTGGCGGTGGGCGCGGGCGGCGCCCTGGTGTGGACCGCCGGCGCGTACGTGCTGCGCGCCCGGGTCGATGGCCGCGGCAACGACGAGCTCGCGCACCTGGACGCGCCCGCCACCGGCCTCGTGATCGACGGCGGCGACGCGCTCGTCAGCGTGGACAGCGGCGCGCTGTGGTGCATCCCGATGCACGTGGGCGCGGCGCCCAAACGCCTCACCAGCGCGTGCTTCACGCACGGCCTGGTCACCGATGGTGTCCACGTCTACTGGCTCGACACCGCCGGGGCCACGATCTCGCGCGCCGCGCGCGCGGGCGGCGTGGCCCAGGTCATCGCCTCGGTGCCCTCGGGCCGCGGCTTCGTGACGCTCTCCGCCGATCATGTGATCTGGACCGACAACGAGGCCGGCCTGATCCGCCGCCTGGCCAAGACCGGCGGCGCGGTCGAGACGCTCGCCTCGGCCATGCCGCTGCCCGCCGAGGTCGCCGCGTTCGAGGGCTGGGTGGCCTGGGTGAATCGCGGCGACGGCAGCGTCGTCGCGCTGCGGCGCTGACGCTATAGTCGCGCCCATGGTGCGTCGTGACGGAACGAAACCGACCGGCTCGCGAGAGCCGGAGCAGGTCGGTCCACGCTGCACATCTGCAGCGGGTGCAAGTCCCGTCCCGATAAGCGCCGGAGCGCCGGGAAGCAGGCTGCCAGACGGCGGGCGAGAGCCCGAAGCTGAAGCGCAGCGTCAAGAGCCCGCCAGG
>JBKJOI010000256.1:0-7879 GCA_046595695.1 Haliangiales bacterium
GGCCAGGGCGGCGCTCGGGTGCGGATACGCGGCCGGCCGGCACGCCAACCACATCAGCCACAGGTTGCACAGCAGGAGCGCGCCGCCGCCGAGGTGCGCGGTGACCTGCCACAGCCCGAGCAGCGACTGCACGCTCAGGATGCCGAGGACGATCTGCACGGTCAGCAGCACCGGCGCGGCGAGCGCGAGCGTGCGCAGGAAAGGGTTGGTGCGCGCGGCGCGGAAGACCCGCACGGCGGCGACCAGCACGAGCAGCGTGACCACGACCGCGACGATCCGGTGCACCACCTGGACCTGCGCGATCGGCGGCAGCCCGCCCCAGACCTGGCCGCGACACAGCGGGAAGTCGTCCAGGCAGGCCATGCCGGCGCCGGTGTGACGCACCAGGCCGCCCAGGACGACCTGCAGGTAGACCGCGCCGGTCGCGATGGCGACGAAGCGCACGAGCGACGCGGGGACGACGGCGGCGGGCGCGACCATGCCCGCGCCGGCGCGCGTGCGCCAGGCGATGTAGACGATCAGCGAGAAGAAGATCATCGACAGGCCCAGGTGCGCCGTCGAGACCAGGGTGGGCAGCTTGTAGATCACGGTCAGGCCACCGAGCACGCCCTGCACGATGACCATCGCCAGCGCGAGCGGCCCGAGCCAGGCGAGCTGGGTGTCCTGCTTGCGCGCGCGGATGGCGAGCACGGCGATCGCGATGGTGAGCACGCCGACCAGGCTCGCGAACAGCCGGTGCGAGTGCTCGTAGAGCACGCCACCTTCCATCTTGGGGAAGACCTCGCCGAAGCAGAGCGGCCAGTCGGGGCACGCCAAGCTCGAGCCCGTGCCGTGCACGATGCCGCCGACGAGCAGCAGCAGGAACGTGAGCCCCGAGGTGACGAGCGTGAGGCGGTGGAGGGCGGTGAGCTTCATGGTGGTTACTGCGGTGGTGCCTTGTAGTCGGCGGGGGCGAACGCGGGCAGCGCCGCGGTCGTGGTCGCGCCGGCCTTGACGGTGATCTTGGCGGTCTTCTTGCCCAGGTAGGGGTGCCAGACCTCGAGGTCGTAGGTGCCCGCGGGCACGCCGGTCAGCGTGAACTTGCCGTCGGCGCCGGTGATGTCGAAGAGCGCGTTGTCGCTGACGTAGACCCAGGTCTGCATCCACGGGTGGATGTCGCACTTGAGCTGCACGGCGTTGCCGGGCGCGGCGTCGACGGGCAGCAGCTTGTCGGGCGCCTGCGCGATGTGCATCTCGTTCCACAGCTGGTCGTCGCCGTTCATGCCGCGGACGTTGTGCGCGGTCGGGTCGGAGTTCTTGACCCGGACCTTCTGGCCGGCGGTGATGCCGACGACGAACGGTTTGTAGAGGCAGCCCTTCTGATCGACGGTGGCGGCGCGCGCCCGGGTGGGCGCGTCCTTCACGGCGCCGGGCGCGAAGTGCACGACCGCGTCGCGGACCACGCCACCCGCGCCGACGGAGACCCAGCTCGCGCGCAGCTCGTCCTGGGGACAGTTGGTGTCGCGGCTGCGATCGAGGAGCGGCATGACGGGTGCGGCACCGTCGAGCTTCACGACGCCGGTGACCGTGCCGGTGGTGGCGGCCGCTGCTGCGCCTGCGTCGCCCGCCGCAGCGACCGCGCCGCTGGAAGCGTCGGTATCGGCGGCACCCGGCGCTGCTTCGGCGCCGGAATCGGCGGAAGGCTGCGCCGGGCTCGCCGCGTCTGCCGTCTTCTTGATCGGCGCGGCGCCCTTGTCGCATGCAACCACTGCGCTCACGAGGAGCGCGATTGCCGTGCACCGTCCGATGACCGAGAAGGGTGTCAGGAGCATGTCGAGCACGCGGTGGAACCGCAGTGGGTGAGTAACCAATCCCTCAATGAGTGTCAAGCTTTAGGGCCGATTTGGGGAGCGGCAGATTGCCGCGGTGTCGGGCACTTTGGTCAACCGGTCGGCTGCCGCCGCCAGGTGATGGTGACGATTTGGTTTCAACAGTGGCCTGACCAGTTTATCGTGCTGCCGATGCCATTCGTCGGTACGCGCGTCCTGAAATGGTCATGGGTGGGCTTCGTGCTGGCCACGGTCGTCGCGTGCGACGACGGCGGTGGCGCCGACGTCGACGCTGGCCCGACCTGCTCGTTCGACGTCACGATGCCGGTCGGCGGCGCGGGTCACGCGCAGCCGCTCGGTGCTGCCGCCGGGCAGGCGCGCGCCGGACGCGCCCTCGCCACCGACTTCCCGATCGAGACCAGCCCGCTGGTCACCTGGAAGGCGGGCGACTGGGTGCTCGCCAACGACCGCGTCGCCATCGTGATCGAGGACGTCGGCGCTTCGGATCTCTACGATCCGTGGGGCGGCCGACCGATCGGCATGTCGCTCGTGGCCGGCGGCAAGATGGTCGCGCCCGCCGACTTCGGCGAGTTCTTCCTGCTCAGCAACCGCGAGACCGTCGTCACCCAGAACGTCTCGGTGATGAACGACGGCGCGGACGGCGCGGCGGCGGTGATCCGCGCCACGGGCTACCTGCGCCCGCTGCCGTTCTACGACGCGATCACCCAGCCGTTCTTCCGCAACGAGAACCCCGACATCCCGACCGCGATCGACTATGTGCTCGAGCCCGACTCGAACCACGTCGACGTCTACTTCGTGTTCCGCTCGGGCCGCCTGGTGCCCGAGGACGTGCCCACGATCATGCATGGCTTCATGTACGGCGACCGCATGCCGCGCTTCACGCCGGTCAAGGGCTTCGACGAGAGCGGCGCGGTGGAGTGGCTCGGCTCGATCGACGAGGACGGGGCCAGCTTCGCGTACTCGGTGCCGGGCGCGGCCCTCGCCGAGGGCATCGGCGCGTCGGGCTTCCTGGCCAAGTTCACCGACGGCTACATCATCCAGCCGTGCAGCGAGACCCGGCGCTTGCACGCGCGCTTGACCATCGGCGGCCCCGGTCTCGACGGGCTCGTGAAGGTCGTCGACGAGGAGTCGGGCGTGGTGCTGCGCGCGGTCACCGGCACGGTCACCGACTCGTTCGGTGAGCCGGCCGCGGGCGTGCGTGTGCACGCGCAGGACGCCGCGGATGCGTACCTCACGCGCGCGCTCACCGATGCGGCCGGCGCCTACACCCTGCACGTGCCGGCCGCCGCCGCGATCAAGCTCACGGCCTACCGCCGCGGCGACCTGGTCGGCGCGCCCGCCGAGCTCGCCGCCGGCGACAGCGCGCGCGACTTCCAGCTCGCGCCCACCGGCCTCGTGCGCGTGCTCGTGCGTGACACCGCCACCGACCAGCCGCTGCCGGCGCGCGTGCAGATCATCCAGGCCGGCTCGGTGGGCATCCCGGGCGTGCCCGGCTCGTTCGGCGAGCCCGGCCTCTCCGGTGGCCGCCTGCACGTCGACTTCGCGATGACCGGCGACACCACGCTGCGTGTGCCGGCCGGGGCCTGGAAGGTCGTCGTGTCGCGCGGCTACGAGTACGAGCTCTTCGAGCAGACGGTGACCGACGTGGCCGCCGGCACCACCGTGACGGTGAACGCCGACCTCGAGCGCGTCGTCGACACCACCGGGCTCATGTGCGCCGACTACCACATCCACACCGTGCGCTCGAACGACTCGGGCGACGACGCGGCCGAGAAGGTGCGCCAGGGCGTCGCCGACGGCCTCGACATCCCGGTGCGCTCCGACCACGAGTTCGTCGAGGACTTCCAGCCGCTCATCGTGCAGCTGGGTCTCGACGACTGGGCCCTGGGTATCGCGTCGGTCGAGATGTCGAGCATGGAGCTGTGGGGGCACATGGGCGTCGTGCCGCTCGTGCCCGACCCCGACGCGGTGAACGGCGGCGCGCCGATCTGGCAGCGCTTCCCGAACGAGAACGACCTGAGCGTGCCGCTCGAGTCCATGCGTCCGCCCGAGGTGTTTGCCATCGCGCGCGCGCGCCCGGAGCAGCCGATCGTGATCATCAACCACCCCCGCGGCAGCACGAACTACTTCGGTTACGCCGGCTGGGACGCGGTCACGGGCCTGGTCGCCCGGCCCGACGACTGGGACGAGGACTTCACGGTCGTCGAGGTCTTCAACGACTCGAGCTGGCTGGGCAACCGCGACGGCAACGTCGCCGACTGGCTGGGCCTGCTGAACCACGGGCGCCGCGTGTTCGCGGTCGGCTCGTCCGATTCGCACAGTCTGAGCGGCTCGCCCATCGGCTACCCGCGCACCTGCCTGGAGGTCGGCACCGACGATCCGCACGCGCTGACGCCGATCATGGTCCGCGACGCCACCGCCGGTGGCCACGCGAGCATCTCGGGCGGGATCTATGTCAGCGCGAGCATCGGCAGCGCCGGGCCCGGCGACGACGTGATCGGTGCGCCGGCGACGGTCTCGGTGCGCGTGCGCGTGCAGGCAGCCTCGTGGATCGACGTCGACGCGGTCGAGCTCGTCGTGGACGGCCTGACCGTCGAGACCATCGCGATCCTGCCCGGCGACGCCGATCCGCAGAACCCGACCCTGCGCTTCGATCGCGAGCTCGAGATCAACGTGGCGCCCGGCAAGGGCAGCTACGTGATCGTCGCCGCGTACGGCGACGAGACGCTCGAGCCGGTCCACCCCGGGCGCATCCCGTTCGGCGTCACCAACCCGATCTTCCTCAGCCGCTAGCCGGGGGGACGATCCGCGCGCCGCGGGGCGCGCGGCCGCTACGCCTGCGCCTGATCCTTCAGCATCTCCGCCTGGAAGTGCGCGCGCAGCGCCTGCATGATGTCGTCGAGATCGCCTTCCATGACCGCGGGCAGGTTGTGCTTGGTCAGCCCGATACGGTGGTCGGTGATCCGGTCCTGCGGGAAGTTGTAGGTGCGGATCTTCTCCGAACGGTCGCCGGTCTTGACCATCTCCTTGCGGGCGGCGCGCTCGGAAGCGTTCTGCTTCTCCTGCTCGAGGTCGAACAGGCGCGAGCGCAGGACCTTCATGGCCTTGGCCTTGTTCTTGTGCTGCGACTTCTCGTCCTGGCACTTCACGATGAGGCCCGAGGGCAGGTGCGTGATCTGCACCGCCGAGTCGGTGGTGTTGACCGACTGCCCGCCGGGACCGCCCGAGCGGGTGAAGAAGATCTCGAGATCCTTCTCCTCGATCTTGAGATCGATCTCCTCGGCCTCGGGCAGCACGACCACGGTCGCCGCCGAGGTGTGGATGCGCCCCTGCGTCTCGGTCGAGGGCACGCGCTGTACGCGGTGCACGCCCGATTCGTACTTCATGGTCGAGTAGACGTCCTGGCCCTCGAAGAGGGCGATGACCTCCTTGAAGCCGCCCGAGGCGCCGACCGAGCTGGACAGGATGTCGAGCTTCCAGCGGCGGCGTTCGGCGTAGCGCTGGTACATGCGGAACAGGTCGCCGGCGAACAGCGCGGCCTCGTCGCCGCCGGTGCCGCCGCGGATCTCGAGGAGGATGTTCTTCTCGTCGTTGGGATCCTTGGGCAGGAGCAAGAGCTTGATGCTCTGCTCGATCTCGTCGAGCTCGCCCTCGAGGCGCGGGACCTCTTCGTTGGCCAGCTCGCGCATGTCGGCGTCGGCGCCCTTCTGCATGGCGCGCGTCTCGGCGAGCTCGGCGACGACCTTCTTGCGCTTGCCGATCTGCTCGGTGAGCTCACCGATCTGCTTGTGCTCACGGCTGAGCTTGAGGAACTCGGCGCGCTTGGCGATGATCTCGGGCTGGCCGAGGGACTCGTTCAGCTCGGCGAAACGCCGCTCGATGGTCTCCAGCTTGGAGATGAATTTTGGATCGTCGAACATGGTGGGAACCCCGGCAGGCGCGCAGCCGTCTCAGGCTGTCGGCAGGTCGACTTCGGCGGCGGAGCGGTAGATCTGGATGCCCGCGGGAGCTGCTTCGCCGCTGCGCTCGCGCCACAGCGTCTTGCGGATCGAGATCAGCGCGATCTCGAGCTGATCATCGGTGGGCTCGCGGGTGGTGATCTTCTGCAGCCACATGCCGGGCTGCGAGGCCCAGCGGGCGATCCGGCTGGTGTTGCAGTACTTGCCGGCGAGCTTGATGAGCTCGTAGGCGAGCCCGGCGACCGGGAACATGAGCGGGATCTTGATGAGGATCTTCGCGAGGTTGTCGATGGTCGAGTTGTCCGAGAGCGGGAACGACAGCGCGGCCGCGAACAGCACCACCGAGACCATCACGACGATGAGCAGGAACGAGGTGCCGCAGCGCGGATGGAAGCGCGTCTGCTTGCGCGCGTGCTCGACGGTGAGCGGCAGGCCCTGCTCGTAGGTGAAGATCGATTTGTGCTCGGCGCCGTGGTACTGGAACACGCGCCGGATGTCGGGCAGCAGCGAGATCGCGGCCAGGTAGCCGACGAGCAGCATCATCTTGATCGCGCCGTCGATGGCGTGGAAGACGAAGCTCGACGAGTCGAAGCCGAACAGGTTGCCGAGCAGCCACGACAGCAAGTGCGGCACGCCCACGAACAGCGCCAGGCCGAACGCGAGCGAGAACGCGATCATGCCGAACTTGGCGGCCGCGGACATCTCGCCGCTCGAGCCGTCCGAGGCGCCGCCAGCACCGGGCGCCGCCATGGCGCCGAGCGACTGCGGCCGCGGAGCAGCCTTCTTGGTCTCGCGCACCACCACGGCCACCGGGAGCGCCGATGGATCGGCGGGCTTGCCGGCGGGGGTCGCCGGGGCCTCGCCGATCATCTGCTGATCCGCCGAGAACGAGAGCGCGCTCATGCCATTGACCAGCGACTCGAGGAGAACGACCGTGCCGCGCAGGAAAGGCAGGCGCAGGAAGCGCATGCCCGCCCAGAGCGGCTGCCAGGACGACTCCTTGACGACGATCGAACCGTCCGGACGACGACAGACCACCGCGAAAGAACGCGGCGAGCGCATCATCACGCCTTCGATGACCGCCTGACCTCCGACGTCGAACCGCCCGACCGCGTTGCTCCCGTCAGGCATGCAGCGAATCTACTCGGCGGCCTTGGCGCGACCGTACTTGCGGTTGAAGCGATCGATACGGCCGGCGGTGTCCATGAGCTTCTGCTTGCCCGTGAAGAACGGGTGGCAGGCCGAGCAAATTTCGACCGAGAACGCGCCCCGCGTGGAGAACGTGTCGACCTTGCTGCCGCAGGCACAGCTGATGATGGAGGGCTGGTAGTGCGGATGAATGTTCGGCTTCATGGCTCTGCCTTCGTTGAGGGACGGAATCCTATAGCAGACCACTCGGGACGTGACAAGTGGCTCGGCGAGGTCGATACATCCGATGACGGCCGGTGACTTTCGGTGACGGCCAGGTACATCGGGAGCCTCGAGGAGACACCGGTTCGTCTCGATTGTCACGTGACCTCGCGCACTTGTGATGGCCGCTGCCGCGGCACGACGCTTGCGTTCTGGGCAGACCAACCATCATGTTTCCCGCCGTGTCGCCCCGTCCCTCGCGCCCGCTGCCGTCTCGAACCTCCAAACTGCCTGATCTTGCTGCCTTCGTGGCCGGGATCGCGCTCCTGGCCGCCTGCGGAGCGCAGCTCGCGACCCGGCTGCAGCAGCGCCGCCTCGCCGACGACGAGCGCCGGGCGCGGGTGGCGCTGGGCCCGCTCGAGATCGGTGGCGGCGCACGGCCGGCCGAGCTCGCGCGCCTGGGCCGCCTGGCCGAGCTCGAGGCCGAGCTGGGCAACCCGTGGGAATCTACCCGCGCCGCCGAGCTCGCGGTGCAGGCAGCGCGCGCCGACCTGGCGCTGGCGCGCGCCGGCCACGGCGACCCGCGCGCGGCGGAGGCGGCGCTTGCGGCCACGATCGACGCCGCGGTGGCCCTGGCCGGGCGCCTGGACGCCCCCGACCTCATCATTAATGTAATCGTCCCGCGCGCGATCCCGCCCGCGCACCGCAGCGCCCACCCGCGGGCGGTCGCGCAGCGGCTCT
>JBKJOI010000586.1:0-12911 GCA_046595695.1 Haliangiales bacterium
ACTACCGCGCCGTGCCCATGGTCGACGCCGACGATAGTCGGTTGGCGCAGGTGTTCATCAACCTGCTGGTGAACGCCGCCCACGCCATCGTCGAGGGCCACGCCGACCAGAATGAGATCCGGATCGCCACGTTTACCGATCCCCGGGGACGCGCGGTCGCCGAGGTAAGCGACACCGGCCGCGGCATCGCGCCCGAGCTGCTGAAGCGCATCTTCGACCCGTTCTTCACGACCAAGGACGTCGGCGTCGGCACCGGCCTCGGGCTGTCCATCTGCCACGGGATCATCACCGCGCTGGGCGGCGAGATCTCGGTGCAGAGCGAGCTCGGCAAGGGGGCGGTGTTCCGGGTGGTCCTGCCGCCCGCCGAGCTGAGCCTGCCCGCTCCCCGACCGGCCACGATCCCGCCACCGTCGCTCGGCAAGCGCGGCCGCATCCTGGTCGTCGACGACGAACCGATGCTCGCCGCCACGGTGCGCCGGATGCTCGCCCCCGAGCACGAGGTGGTCGTGGTCCACGATGGCCAGGCCGCGCTCGATCTGGTGGCGGCGGGCAGCCAGTTCGACTTGATCCTGAGCGATCTGATGATGCCGATCGTGACCGGCATGGATCTCCACGCCGAGCTCCAGCGCAACGCGCCCGAGCAGGCGGAGCGCATGATCTTCATGACCGGCGGCGCGTTCACGCCGCGCGCGCGTCTCTTCCTCGACAGCATCTCCAACCAGTGGATCGAGAAGCCATTCGACGCGCAGAATCTCAAGGCGATCGTGAGGAACGCGATTCGCTGAGGCAGGGGCGGTGGCCCCGACTCACCTCCCGACAGGCTAGTCGTGCGAGCTCGGGACGTGCTCGCGCAGCAGCTGCAGGATCAGGCGGCGCAGCCGGCGTTCGTCCGCCTCGGTCGTGCTCGTGAACGACGCACCGAACCCACCGCGCCGGCGTGGGTCCGAGGCGCCGAGCCACGCGACCTTGGCCCGCAGCTGGAAGCCATGCTCGAGAGAGCCGGAGGGGCGCTCGACCGAGATCACCACGTCGGTCCCGATCGTCGCCGCGAGGCCGCCCTCGATGAAGGCGCCGCCCACGCCGATGTCCACCATGCGCGCCTGGGCCGCCGAGGGTCCCATATGCACGGTCACGGTCATGTTGGTCGGCACGCGCAGGCTCGCGCGCCGCTCGTCGGCGGGAATCTCGGCGCAGAGCAGCCCCATCAGGCGGCGCTCGACGCGCGTGCGCCGCGCGGCGGCGTCGCTGGACAGCCCACCCGTACCCGTTCGCTCCTGCTCCAGATCGGCCAGCTGCTCGACGAGGCCCATGAAGTCATCCACACCCGCCCCGTTGTCTCCACTCATGCAGCCACCTCCGTGGAAAACCTTACCCCTTCCGCGTGCGCGGCCGCAAACGGCCTGGCTTGCCTACCTGCGCCGCGCCTGTAGGTGCTACGAACTGACGCAGCGGTTGGCCGGCACCCCGCAAGACGCTCCTTGCGATGGGGCGCGAGAACCTGGATCCTGGTCGCGTCGCGTGAACGGCGCGGGCGCGGCCGACGGGACGATGTCTATGCCGACAGCGCCCGAGGCATCATGGGGACGCAGAAAGCCGACGCGAGCGGCCTGGCGCCGATCATCCTGCTGGTCGATCACGAGGGCGAAGTCCGCGATCGAATCGCCGAGCTGCTGACCGTCCAGGTGCAGGCGCAAGTGATCGCGGTGGCCAGCGGACAGGACGCGCTGGAACAGCTCGGCCTCCTCGAGCGGCGTCTGAGCGCGCGTGCTGCCGCAAAGCTCGCGGCCGTCGCCATGGTGATCTCCGAGCTGGATCTGCCCGACCTGTCCGCGCTCGAGCTGTGCCGTCGGATCCGGCTGACCGCACGCGTGCGCGAGCTGCCCTTCATTGTGCTGAGCGCGCTCGGTGAGGAGCAGGTGCTCGCCAGTGCGTTCGAGGCGGGCGCCAGCGAGTTCCTATGCAAGCCGGTGCGGCCGGTCGAGCTGGTGGTGCGTGTGCGCGCCGCGTTGCGCACGAGCCGCGCGAGGACCCGCAGCGACGAGAAGGTGAAGCGGCTGGCCGGGGTGGCGCGCCGGCTGCAGCGGGTGACCCAGGATCTGCAGAGCATGGTGTGCGTCGACGCGCTGACCGCGCTCGCCAACCACCACCACGTCGAGACCATCCTGCGCTCGACGTGGAACCAGGCCTTGCGCAGCGGGCGCTGCACCGCGGTGCTGCTCGTCGATATCGACGGCTTCCACGCCTACAACGAGGCGCACGGCCATCTCACCGGCGACGACTGCCTGAAGCGGATCGCCAAGGCGCTCGCGCTCGCGCTGCGAAGGCCGGGTGATCTCGCCGGACGCTGGGGCGGCGAGGAGTTCGTCGCGGTGCTGCCCGAGACCGACTCGAACGGCGCCCAGGTGATCGGTGAGCGCCTGCGCGCTGCGGTCGAGCACCTGCGGCTGCCGCACGGCGCGCCCGGCTGGGGCCCCGTCGTCACGGTGAGCGTCGGCTACGCGGCCGCCGTGCCCAGCGCGCAGTCGGGCCCCGAGGAGCTGCTGGCCGAGGCCGATGCGGCGCTCTATCGCGCCAAGGCGGCCGGTCGCAACCAGGTCGCCGGTGACGCGACGGCGACGGGCCCGCGGCGCGTGTCGGGGACGACCGGCGCGCAGCGGCCCGACCCGGTCATCGTAGATCCCTCGATGGCGGAGCCGCTGCGCGCGGTGCTCGCGGCGCGTGTCGACGATCTGCGCGCGATGGACACGGTCGTCGCGCAGCGGGACTTCGACCGCCTGCGCTTCATGGCGCGCGAGCTGCGCGCGCTCGCCAGGCGGCACGGCTTCGCGACCGCCGAGCTGGCCGCGCGTCTGGACGACGCCGCGGCGTCGCACTCGATGCACGAGGTGAAGGCGATCGTGGACGAACTGCGCTGGTACCTCGAGAACGTCCCGGTGATCTACCGGCGCATCACCAGCAAGATGCTCAAGAGGTGATCCAGGCCGCGGGTGCGGCCGCATCCGCGCGGGGTGCTCCTGGCCACACGGGGCGGTCTTGCGAGGCGCGCTACCCCTGTGGTTAATCCACCGGATGCTCCGTCACCTCGACGCCGCGCAGCTGGGCCGCTACCAGCGCGACGGCTACCTCGTCCTCGATCACTTCAGGTCCCACGAACGTTGCGATGCGCTTCGGGTCCGCGCCGACGAGCTGGTTCGCGAGTTCGAGCCGGGCGACGTGCGCACCGTCTTCACGACCGACGTGCAGGCGCGCAAGACCGACGACTACTTCCTCGACTCCGGCGAGGCGATCCGCTTCTTCTTCGAGGAGCACGCGTTTGACGCTGCGGGCAGCCTGCGCGTCGCGAAGGAGCGATCGATCAACAAGATCGGCCACGGGCTGCACGACCTCGACGCCGAGTTCGACCGCTTCTCGCGCGACGCCGCGATCGCCGTGCTGGTCGGCGATCTCGGCATCGAGGAGCCGCGGCTCATGCAGTCCATGTACATCTTCAAGCAGCCGCACATCGGCGGCGAGGTGAAGTGTCACCAGGACTCGACGTTCCTGCACACCGAGCCCGAGCGCCTCGTCGGGCTGTGGTTCGCACTCGAGGATGCGCACCAGGGCAACGGGTGCCTGTGGGCCATTCCGGGCGGCCACCGGGCCGGGTTGAAAGCACGCTTCGTGCGCGCCGCGGACCGCACCACCCACTTCGATACGCTCGACGCCACGCCGTGGGACGCCACCCAGCTCGTGCCGCTCGAGGTCGCGAAGGGCAGCCTGATCGTGCTCGACGGGCTGGTGCCGCACATGAGCCGCGCCAACGATTCGGATACCTCGCGCCACGCCTACACGCTGCACGTGGTGAGCGGCCACGGCCGCTATCCGGACACCAACTGGCTCCAGCGCAACACACCGCCGCGCGGCTTCTGGTTGATGGCATAGAGGTCGGCGAAGCCGTCCACGTCGAAGCGCTGCGCGAGACCCGCGCGCCACGTCGGGCGGTCGCTGCGTCCGGCGTGCAACGCGACGAGGAAGGCCTGGATGTCCTCGAAGCTCGAGGCCTCGTTGCTCTGCTTGTGGAACGACTCCTGGATGAAGGAGAGCAGGTGCGCGCCCCGACCGTCGGGCTTGTAGAGATTGCCGTCCTTGTTGTCGAAGGCGCGCTCGAGCAGCGGACCGTCGGGCATCTCGGTGATGGCGTACAGGCCGAGCAGGCGCGGCCCGTCGCCGGTGTCCAGGGTCACCTCGACGAACGCCGAGTGCGGCGCGGGCACGCCGTGCTCGCGGAACATGGCCGCGGCCAGCACCTGGTGCAGGTTCGAGGGATCCGTCTGGTTGGGCGAGAACGACAGGTCCTGGAAGCCGAACAGCCGCTGGTCGGTGATGGCGGGATTCTCCTGCTCCCACTTGTCGAGCTTGAGACGGAGCGGCTTCTTCTCGCCTTCGCTCGACGCCAGGCCGTTGTTGCCCTTGTAGCGGATGCCCACCGACGTGTACTTCGCGCCGGCGAACTCGAGGTCAGCGTGGAAATAGCTCGGCTCACGGCTCCAGAACGGGGCCGCGGCCTCGGGCGGCACGTCGTCGACGTTGGCGGGATCGTAGGCGTCGGCCTGGCAGATGAGCGGGCCGCTGGTGCGGCGGCAGACGCCGGTCACGGTGCCCTGCACGCACGCATCGCCGTCGGCCTTGCTGGCGCACGGATCCTCGCCGACCTCGGGGCCGGGATCCTGCGGGAAGCACGCGAGATCCACGCCGTCGGAGAAGCACGCGCCTTCGTGGGTCGACGTGGAGCACGCGGCCGCCTCCGACTTGCCGACGCAGGCCTCGACCCACTCGGGGGGCGCGCGCCACGAGTTGGGCAGGCAGCCGAGCCCGCCCTCGAACTCGATGCAGACGCCCGGCTCGGCGCCGCCGCCGACGTCGATCTCGCAGGCGTCGCCCGCGGCGTGGCCGATACAGGGAGTCGTCGGATCGAAGCCGGGCCCGGGGCCGCCACCGTTGTCGCCGCCCAGGTCAGCGAGATCCGCCTGCATCGCGGCGTACTCCGCGGTGGTCATTGTGATGGCCAGCGTGGTGACCTTGTCGAGCGGGAAGACCACGCCGACGTCGGCGGGAGCGTACTTGCAGTGCGAGAGGTCGCTCCATCCCGGCGGCCGTGGCACGCCCAGCTCGGCGTCGGCCGCGGCGCAGCGAGTCGGGACGTCGTCGATCGGATCGTCGTCGTCGTCAGAGCATCCGCCCATCCAGAGCGAAGCACAGAGCAGGACCGCCACACGCGCGACGAGGGAGTTCATGCCACTTGGAACGCTGACCATCAGATAACAATGTACCGAAGGTGGCGGCGCCGCCGATGGCAGGTGATGACATCCGGCCTGCGCGCCGACGGCGCTCGCGGCGCTCAGCGGAGCTTCGCCTGCAGCATGGTCTGCGCGAGCGCCGCGTACAGGCTGCGGCGCGGATCGTCGGCGCGAAAGAACAGCCGGAAGTAGTCACTTGCTGGCTGCACGCGCGGCAGCACCCGGACCAGCCGCCCGGCGGCGAGGTCGGGCGCCACCAGGTACGCGGGTAACACCGCCACGCCCTCGCCCGCGAGCACGAGCTCGCGCATGGCGTCGATCGTGCCCATGAGCAGGATGTGCTCGAACTCGAGCAGCTGCCCCGACGGGGCGTCGCGCCAGTAGCCGAACAGCGGCAGCTCGGCGTGCGAATCGATGAGGGTGTGCCGGCGCGCGTGCTCGGGCCGGCGCAGCGGTCGCTGCTTCAGCAGGCGCGCCTGACCGACCAAGACGTAGTCCTCGCGGTGCAGCCGGATCGAGTCGAGGGTCGGATCGAACTGCCGCATCGAGCCGATGGCGCAGTGGATCTCGAGCGTGCGCACGCGGATCAGCAGATCCGCGCCCGAGCCGAAGTAGAGATCGATGGTGAGCCCGGGCTGGGTGGCGCGCAGCGCAGGCAGGAGCGGCAAGAGCCAGGACATGCCCAGCTCGTGGCGCGTGCCGACGGTGAGCTTCATCGGCGCCGGCGCCGCTTCGCCGCGGCCTGCCCGCATGGCCTGCTCGGCCGCCGCGATGGCAGCGCGCGCGTGCGGCAGGAAGGCCAGGCCGGCCTGGGTCAGCGCGGTCTGGCGGGTCGTCCGCAGGAACAGGGGCGTCCCGGTCTGCTCCTCGAGCTGCCGGACGCGCTGCCCCACCGCCGCCGGCGTGAGCCCGACCGAGCGCGCGGCCGCGCGGAAGCTGCCGAAGCGCGCGGCTTCCACGAAGCAGAACAGGCTGTCGAGCGAGGGCAGCATGCCCGCACTATATAGAAATGGTTGTCGCGACGTGAAATAGAAGATTGCTCCAATATCCGGTGCCTCGGTGCCATTCTGGATCGCGCCGGGCGTCCGCCCCGCAGAGGAGGATTACCAATGAGCCTAGATAAGCTTTTCGGGGTGCTGGTCATGGGTGGGGCGCTACTCGCGGTCGGCGGGTGCAGCGATGAAGATCGCGACGACGGACAAGGGCCGCTCACGGGTGCACCCGACGCGGCCCCGGGGTCCGCCGACGCCACACCCTCCCCGGGTGACGGCGGCGAGCTCGCGCCGTGCTTCTGCAACGTCGATGCGTGTTGCGAGCGCGACGAGAGCGGCGCCGGCACCTTGCAGCCTGGCTTCGAGTGCTGCTGGTCGACCACGTGCCCCTGAGGCTGGCCCGGGTCTGGCTGCACCGCGAGAAGGTGGAGCACGAGGCCGCCGCGCAGTTCCATCGGCTGGGCGGCGAGATGCGCGCGGCCGGCTTGCCGCGCCGGATCATCGACCTCGCCGACGCCGCGGCAGCCGACGAGGCCGAGCACGCGATCCTGTGCCGGCGCGTGGTCGACCACCTCGCACCCGGGCTGGCGCCGCTCGTCCCCGATCCGGTGGGCCCGCTCGGGCCGGTGGGGCTATCAGCCGGGCGTCGCGCGCTCTACGCGAGCGTCGCGCTGGCGTGCGTGACCGAGACCTTCAGCACCGCGCTGCTCCTCGAGATGCAGCGGCTGGCCACCGATCCGCTCGTCGGTGCGACCGTGCACCGGATCCTGCGCGACGAGATCAACCACAGCCGGCTCGGCTGGGGGCATCTCGCCTGGGCCGTCGAGCGGGAGGACGTGAGCTGGCTGGCGCTCTTCCTGGTCGGCATGGTGCACGCGTTGATTCGCAGCGATTTGCCGCCCGCCTCGTACGACGACGAGACCGCCCCGGCTGACCAGCCCGGCGAGGGGCAGGGCGTGCTCTCGGCCGCGCGCATCCGTGACGTGGCGACGCGTGCCTTCGAGGACGTCATCGCGCCGGGCCTCGCCCGATACGGCATCGTCGCCCGCTCGGGTGCGTGACGACCGACTCGCTCTGGCGGATGCCGCGGTGGTCGCGTCGCGGCCTGAAGCTCGCGTGTTTGACTACTTCACGGCGGTGTACGTCGTGCCGCGCGCCTTGCCCTTGGCCTTGATCTTCTTTTCGGCGAGCAGCCGCTTGATGGGCAGCACGAGCTCGCCGGTCGTGAGCTTGATGGCCTTGGCGATCTGCTCCGAGCGCTGCTCGGGATTCTTGTCGAGATAGGCCAGCAGCTGGAGGGCGAGCTTCTCGATTTGCTCGGGCGTGCGCTTGCCGCCCGCCTCGTTGCGGGCCGCCTTGGCCGCGCCGTTCCGGGCGCCGCTGCTGCGCTTGCCCACGACGCCGCCCAGTGCCACTTGGACCGCGGCGGTGACGTCGTTGGAGAGCTGGTCGCGGATCAAGTCCTGGAGCTGCGCGGCGAAGTTGCGGATAAGCGATTCTACGGCTCTATCTGTGGTCGGCATGGCGCGCATGGTAACTCAGCCACGCTACATTGGAAGTCGGAATAGCCGGGTGCATCAGGAATCCGCAAGTCATTCTACCAACTGGCTATTCTGTCCAGCTCGCCCCAGCGGATTGCCGGTTCGCAGATAGTCGTCTTCGCCGCGAGACTGCGGATCTGGGCGCCGAGCATGGTCATCGTCAGTCGCGCGCGCCCACGTGTGGGCAAGACTGCCCGCCGGGCACACGGACCCACAGGCGCGGTGCGGAGTGCCGTTGCGGTACCATCGCCCTGGTGCTCTAATCGGGAGCGCACCATATGTCATTGTCTATCGGTCCGGCGATGATGGCGCTGCACATCGCGAGTTGTGGCTGCAGCGGTTGCGCGCCCATGCCGGTGATGCGCGCCGTGGCCGAGCCGGTCACGCCGTCGCGAGACGTCTCGGGCGAGGACGCCGCGGCCAAGGACGCCGCGGCCACCGATGGATCATCGGCGGTGGTCGTGCGCCTCTCGGACAAGGCGGCGCCGCGTGGCCCGGGCACGCGCGAGCTCAGTGACGACGAGCAACGCATGGTCACCGAGCTGCAGTCGCGCGATCGCGAGGTGCGCACGCACGAGGCCGCGCACCAGGCCGCCGGCGGCGGCTACGTGGGCGCCGCGTCGTTCAGCTACCAGCAGGGCCCCGACGGTCGGCAGTACGCGATCGGCGGCGAGGTCCCCGTCGACTTGTCGGTCTCGGGCAAGGATCCCTCGGCGGTCATCGCCAAGATGGCGCGCGTGCGCGCGGCGGCGCTGGCGCCGGCGAGCCCCTCGGCGCAGGACATGGCGGTCGCGGCCGCCGCCTCGGCCATGGAGGGCAAGGCGCGGCTCGCACAGCTCGAGCAGAGTCGCGCGACCGCAGCCGAGCCGAGCACGGCGGCGCGCGGCCCGGCGGAGAGCCTCGACCCGGCCGACACGCGCAGCGAGGGGCCGCCACCGGTGCCGGCGAGCACCGTCGGTCGCGCGCTGGGCGCCTACCGTGCCGTGCAGTCGGAGCCGGACGGGTCGTCGCGCTCGCAGCGCGTCTAGTGCACGCTCGCGCTTAACTCGGTCGCGCTCGCCGGGTCCATCCCTCGAACCGTGCCGGCCAGGCCGTCGTCGCCGGCGCGCCCAAGGAGGACCCATGCGTCGCCTCGATCGCCACTCGTTTGCCTTGACCCTCTGCTTCGCCCTGCCGCTCGGCGCTTGCGCCGGCGAGGACGACCCCACACCCGACGACTACCTGACGGTCGATCGAGTGGATCTCGCCGCCGCGGAGCTGCCCGCCGCCGCCTTGCTCGAGGCCGCCGCGCCGCTCGAGGCCGACGAGGCGAACCAGCCCGGCGCGATCGCGCTGACCGCCGACGCGACCCTGGCCGCCGACGGGGACGCCGAGCCGCTGATCGCGCCCGTCGCCGGCCCATCGGTTGCCGCCGTGCGCCCGTCGCGTGAGGCCATCGTGGCCGTGCGCTGGGGCCACTTCCCGCCGCAGCCGGACGCCACCGGCGTGGTCGACTGGTCCGGCTTCATCGCAGTCAGCAGCGGCCGCATCGAGGTCATCCGCCCGCTGCGCCTCGAGAACGGGGCGCAGGACGACTTCGTGCGTCCCGGCGCCGATCCGCGCGTGCTGCGCATCCGCTCGCACACCCGCCCGGCCTGGGACGGCGTGCTGCTGCGCGTCCAGCGCCCCACGCTGGCGCCGAGCGTGCTCGTGATCCGCGTCGGTGCCACGACCCGCGTGCTGCCTTTCGAGGAGCTCGGCGAGCTGCACGCGCGCGAGGTGGTCGGCGACGCTGGTCACGAGCTGCGGCTCGACGCGCGCGCCGTGCCGCACCCGCACCCGTGCGCGACGCCGGTCGCGACCGCGCGCGGCCAGTGGCAACCGACCGGCGGCGGCCCCGAAGGTGGGCTGTTCCGTGGCCTGATCGACGAGCCCATGCTCGCGATCTTCGGCGCCACCGTCGACACGCGCGGCCCCTACGGTCGCTTCGCGGGCGGCATCCGCGACGCCGACGGCCGGGTCGGTGGGCTGCGCGGCTTCTATGCGCAGTTCCACTACGCAGGCGGCGGCGTGCTCGTCGGCCGCGCCCGCGACACTGATCACGAGCTGCGCGGGGCGGTGGTCGGGCGCTACCTCGCCAACGAGTGGCAGGCGGTGATCTTGCAGCGCGAGCCGGGCTGCACGCCCGATCCCGCGCCGGGGCTCTAGAGGTCCGCGCCTACACCGGCGTGTCGCACCTACGCGCGCCGCCCGCGCGGCCCCTAAAGATCCCTGCCGACCGGACGATTCAGCCAGGTGAGCAAAAACCCATAACGAGGTGCTCGCGATGCAAGCCGACGCGGTGGAACCTGTTCAGCCCGATCTGAGCGATCTAGAAGAAGCCGTCGTCGAGTGCCTGCGCGCCGACCGGGTGCGCGTCCCGCCTTATCCCGCGGTCGCGGCCAAGCTGCAGAGTCTGATCGCGACGCAGGACTTCGGCCTGCGCGACGTGGCCGCGATCGTCGCCGCCGATGCCACGCTGACGGCCACCGCGCTGCGCCAGGCCAACAGCGCCGGCGTCGGCGCGGTGACGCGCGTCGATAACCTCGAGACCGCGGTGCTCAAGCTGGGCGCGCAGGAGCTGGCGCGGCTGGCGCTCGCGGCGACCGTGGGCAGCGCCGCGTGTGGCGTCGGTCCGCTCGCCGAGCTGCGCCGTGAGCAGTGGCAGTCGGCGCTGATGAGCGCGATGCTCTGCCAGGAGCTGGCCGGTCGGCGCGGGATCCGTCCCGACGTCGCCTTCATGGCCGGCCTGCTGCACGACTTCGGGGCCGTGGTCGTGCTCGCGTGCCTCGAGGAGATCGCGACCGAGCGCAAGCTGCCCGCGATGCCGGCCGCGGCATGGCGCCAGATCGTGCAGAGCTTCCACGTCGAGTTCGGCATGATCGTCGCGACGCGCTGGCGCCTCCCCGACGCGATCGCCGAGTGCATCGCCAGCCACCACTACCCCGAGGTGGCGCTGCGCATGTACCGCCCGCTGGTGGAGCTCGTGGTCGTGACCGATCAGATCGCGCTCGCGCTCGCGCAGTCGCCGAGTGCCGGCCTCGATGCGCTGGCGTCGATCGCCGCGCTCGAGCCGCACGAACGGATCCGCGTGGGCGCGCAGCTGCCGCGCCTGGCCGAGCAGATGGCCAGCTTCGAGTCGCCCTCGCCGCGCGAGCCCACGGGGGTGCCACCTTCCAAGGTCGCGCGCGAGCCCGACGTCGCGCAGGGATCGTGGCCGATCGACCTCGCGGTCACGGTGAAGGGCATCGCCGCGCCGTATCGCGCGGTCTTCCTGTCGCCCGGTGCGCTCGGTCTGCGCGGCCGCACCGCGCTCACGCCCAACTGGCTCACCTCGCTGACCATCACCTGCGAGCCCGCGCCCATCACCATGATGGTGAACGTGCGCTCCTGCGATCCGGCGAGCGGCGAGCACCTCATGTCGGTGCAGCCGTTCGGCCTCGACGGTCCCGGTAAGGCGGCCTGGCTCGCGCTCATCGCGAGCACGCGCCGCAGCGCGGGCCTGCCCAGCGGCACCGTGCGCACGTTCCAGGTCTGACCCACCCTCCAGGCCCCAGCCACGGCGCGCGCCGCTTCGTGTCGCGCGCCCTGGTCGTGGGTCCTCGCGACCCGGGTCGGCGTTGCCGACTCTGGCTTCCAAGTGCTGGAATCTGGGAGGGCGCCGGGCGCAAGCCGGCCGTGCTCGTCTGGCACGCCTGGGCCGGGCAGGGCGAGTTCGAGCAGGAGCGTGCGGCGCAGCTCGCCGAGCTCGGCTACGTCGGCATCGCGATGGACGTCTACGGCAAGGGCAAGCGCGGCGGCAACACCAAGGAGTGCCAGGCGCTGATGAGGCCGCTGACCGCCGATCGCGCGCTGCTGCAGCGGCGCCTGCTGGCCGGCGTGAATGCGGTACGCGAGCTCGCCGTCGTCGACGGCGCCAGGCTCGCCGCGATCGGCTTCTGCTTCGGCGGCCTGTGCGCCCTCGACCTCGCGCGCAGCGGCGCCGACGTGCGCGGCGTGGTCGCCTTCCACGGACTGTTCGATCCGAGCCCGCTGCCCAGGCAGAAGATCGTCGCCAAGGTGCTCGCGCTGCACGGCTACGACGACCCGATGGCAACGCCGGAGACGCTGCTCGGCTTCTGCAACGAGCTGACCGCCGCCGGCGTCGACTGGCAGGTGCACGCCTACGGCGGCACCATGCACGCCTTTACCCACCCGAAGGCGAACGATCCCGGCTTCGGCACCGTCTACCAGCCGCGCGCCGATGCCCGTTCACGCGTCGCCATGCAGGGCTTCCTGGGCGAGGTCTTCGCGGCCTGAGCCCGGCCAGGAATCCTGCCCGCGGCCGCCGCGGCGCTCAGGCCAGCGCAGCGTGCTCGGCGGCCTCGCGCAGCAGCTCCGTGTAGGGTTGCGGCAGGTCGTCGAACTCCATGTCCGCCCCGCACTTGCAGCGGCGCGAGCTCGCGACGGTGGGCTGCGTCCCGCCCTTGGCCACCACCAACTCCTCCTCGGCCTCGTCGTCGCAGCTCGGGCAAACATAGGGCGCGAGCAACGAGCGCACCACGCCGCCGGCGAGGAAGTCGTAGATGGCCATGGTCTGCTTGACCACCGCGGGCGACAGGCGCTCGAAGGTCAGGCGGCAGCCCTTGTCGCGCAGCGCGTGCAGGAAGATCAGCCAGGCCTGCACGCCGCTCGAGGTGAACGAGCGCAGGCCGCCGAGATCCAGGGTGATGGTCGCGCTCGCGGGCACCGCCGCCACCATGGGCGTGAGCTCGTTGCCGTTCGAGACCATGCCCACCAGGGCGAAGCGGCGACTCGCCGCGTCCGCGGTCCATCTCATGTCCGGCATGTCAGCGCTCCACGAACAGGTTGAAGGACTTGCCCGCCGCGGCCAGGCTGCGGAAGCCGCCCGAGATGTCCATGAGCCCGATGACCTCGGTGCGCCGGCCCAGCGCGACGTTGAAGATCACGTGCGAGAGCGAGCCGAGCAGGAGGTACAGGCCCAGCCCGGCGCCGCCGGTGCTGCCGGGACGCGGCTCGGCGCGGTGGAAGCAGCGCTTGAGCGACTCGAGCACCACCTGCGGCTGCAGCGAGCCGAACGGATC
>JBKJOI010000640.1:0-10215 GCA_046595695.1 Haliangiales bacterium
CGGCGCGGTGATGGCGGGCTCGCTGCTCGCCGGCGGCGTCGCGGCGGCGGTCGACATGACCGCGTTCGTGGCCGGCGGGTTCCGGCCGTACATCGCGCTCGCGATGGTCGGTGGCTCGGTGTGTCTGGTGCTCGCGATGACGCGCACGCGCTTCGGTGACCTCGACCGTTCGCTGCGACGCGGCACCGGCGTGGTGGTCGCCAACGCGGTCGCGGCGGCCCTGTACCTCGCGATCATCGTCGGGCTCTCCGGCGCGCAGGTGCTGCCGCCGTCGCGCGCGCTGGTCGCGCTCGCGTCCACGGTGCTGGCGCTGGTGCTGTTCGGCCCGCTGCGCGGCTGGATCCGGCGCTTCACCGAGGCGCGTCTCGCCGACGAGCGCACGCGCGCGCGCGGCATGCTGAGGCGCACCGCCGAGGCGTCGGTGATGATGCTGGACGTCAAGCTGCTGCAGCGCGGGATCGTGCTGCAGGTCGCACCCGCGCTGGCCGCCGAGGGTGCGGCGCTCTACGAGGAAGTCGTCGACGCCGACCCGGTGCCCGACGACGACCACGGCGCGGGGCGCTGGCGCCGCGCGCACGCGACCGGCACCTACCGCTTCGCGCCCCTGCTCGAGCCCGGCGACGCGTTTGCCGCCGAGCTCGATCGGCGCGCTGCGCGCGGCCACGCGGCGTTCCTGGCGCAGGGCATGCTGGCGTCGCCGATCCCGGTCGAGGGTCCGCCGCTCGTGCTGGTGGTCGCCCCGTCGGAGGAGCGGCCGCTCGACGACGAGGACCGCGAGCTCGTCGAGACGCTGTGCGCCGGGCTCGCGGTCGCGGTCGCCAACGCGCGTGCCCACACCGAGCTGCGCACGCTCACCGAGCGGCTCAAGGAGGAGGTCCAGCTGGCCGAGAAGCGGCGTCGCGAGATCATGCGGCTCAAGGACCGCATCGAAGAGGAGAAGGTGTTCCTCGAGGCCGAGCTCACGCGTCGCGGCGGCGGGCGCGCGCCGGTGATCGGGACGGGCCTGCGGCCCACCTACGAGCTCGTGCAGAAGGTCGCGCGCTCCGAGGCGGCGGTGCTGGTCTCGGGCGAGACCGGCGTGGGCAAGGAGCTGGTCGCGCGCGCGCTCCACGCGGGCAGCGCGCGGCGCGGCGGGCCGTTCGTGGTCGTCGACTGCGCGGCCATCGCGGCGACGCTCTTCGAGTCGACGCTGTTCGGGCACGAGGAGGGCGCGTTCACCGGCGCCACGCGCGCCGCGCTGGGTGCGTTCCGCGCGGCGCACGGCGGCACCATCTTCCTCGACGAGATCGGCGAGCTGCCGCTCGAGCTGCAGCCGAAGCTCCTGCGCGTACTGCAGGAGAAGGAAATCCTCGCCGTGGGCGGCGAGCGGCCGGTGCCGATCGACGTGCGCGTCGTGGCGGGTACAAACCGCGAGCTGGCCGTCGAGGCCGCCGCGGGGCGCTTCCGCGAGGATCTACTGTACCGGCTGCGCGTGGTCGAGATCGCCGTGCCGCCGCTGCGCGCGCGCCGGAAGGACATCCCCGAGCTGGCCGAGGCCTTCCTGCGCGAGCTCGCCGAGCGGCGCGGCCTGCCGCCCAAGCGACTCGCGGCCGACGCCGCGCTCGCGCTGGTGGCGCACGACTGGCCCGGCAACGTGCGTGAGCTCGAGCACGCCCTCGAGGCCGCGGCGCTGTACGCGGCGGGCGAGGACATCCACGTCGCCGATCTGCCCATGGCCGGCGAGGTGTTCCGCAGGAAGGCGGGCAAGGCACTCGCGGCCTCGGGGCTCGACGCCGGCGGCCCCGGCCTGCGGGAGGCGCTGGGAGGCCTGGAGAAGGAGCGCCTGCAGCAGGCGCTGCGTGACCACGATGGCAATCGCACCGCGGCGGCGAGGGCGCTCGGGCTGTCGCGCGGGGCCTTGTTGCGGAGGATCGAGAGGTACGGCGTCGAGGCATGAGCGCGGCGGCGGGTGGGGGGCGGCGGGCGGAGGCGGGACGGGATGAGCGTGCGCCGCATCAGCGAATCGTCATCGACCAGCAGGCTCATGCGCAAATCAGTGCCAGCCGCCCGTGCCCGGCGGCTGGACTCGCGCCCCTCGAGCTGTGGCGAGGCCCTGGGAAACTACCCCGCCTCGTGGAACGCGATCTGGTTCTTCCCGGCGCGCTTCGCCCGATACATCGCCGCATCGGCCAAGGGCACGAGCTCCGCGGGACTTTGACCATCACGTGGGGTGGTCTGGACTCAGGGTGCCCAGGACGTGTCTCGTGTACCGCTTCCTGTGGCGCTGCGCGCGAAGCCTCGCTCCGCCTAATACAGCCCAGGGTTGACCAGCTGCACCTGGTACAGGTGCTCGCGCGCGGTGATGTACAGGGTCTTCCCGTCGGCGCCGCCGAAGGCGCAGTTGGCCGCCTGCATCCCGGGCGTCGCGATCGTGCCCCACGGCGTGCCGTCGGGCTCGTACACGTGCACGCCATCGCTCGCGGTCACGAACAGGTTGCCGGCGGCGTCGACCGCCATGCCGTCGGGGTTGGGCACGCTGGCCACGACGAGGCGCTCGCCGCTCAGCGCGCCGCTCGCCGCCACGGCGAACGCGCGCACCACGCCGTCGTCGGTGTCGGCGACGTAGAGCGTGCTCTCGTCCGGGCTCAGCGCGATGCCGTTCGGCCGCTTGTCGAGCGCGCCCTGCCACTCGGCGACCGGCGCGCCGCCGGCCGCGGGCACGCGGAACACGCCGATGAAGTCGAGCTCGCGCTGCCCATCGGCGATCCCGTAGGGCGGATCGGTGAAGTATATGGTCCCGTCGGAGCGCGCGATCACGTCGTTGGGCGAGTTGAGCTTCTTGGTCATGTACGTGCCGGCGACCGTCTCGATGGTGCCGTTCGCGAGCGTGCGCGAGACCCGGCGCAGGCCGTGCTCGGCGGCGAGCAGGCGGCCGTCTGGATCGAGCGCCAGGCCGTTCGAGTTGTCGCTCATGGGCCGGAACTCCTCGATGGGCTGGCCGGGCGTGAGCTCGTAGATCTTGTTGGCCGGGATGTCGGAGAACAAGAGCACGCCGCGCGCGGGCACCCACTGTGGGCCCTCGAGGAACATGTAGCCGTCGTCGACCAGCGTGACCTGGCCGATCCCGACCAGCGGATCCACGAGCGGCCCGGCGTCGGCGGGCCTGGCATCGGGCGAGCCGGGCGGGGCATCCGGGCCGCTCACGTCCGCGTCGGCGGCGGGCGCGTCGTCGCCGGAGTCGCAGGCTCCGAGCCCGCAGGCCAGGGCGAGCAAGAACGTAGCGGAGCCACTCCACAGCACACGGGGCGAGCGGGGCATGCCCGCAGCATACGCGATACACTGCGCGCGTGACCGTGCCCGTACCGTCCGGCTCGTCTGCCGTGGCCGACCTCAGTCCGTCGTTCAAGCGCAGCTTCCTGCTCCCCGGCATCGTCTTCACCGCGGCCGAGATCGCCCTGATCGTGTGGCCGGCCTTCCAGCTGTTCGACTTCAGCCAGGCGCAGCGGGTCGTGCTCGCGCGCGCCGCGGTGCCGGTGCTCGCCGCCGCGACCTTGCTGTGGATGGCGGCGCTCGCCGCGTGGCTGATCCCGGTGCAGAAGGTGATCCGCGCGCGCCGCCGCGGCGTGGCCGTCGATCCCGCCATCGCCTCCGCCGCTTACCGCGCGCTCAACCGCGTGCCGCTGCGCGCGCTCTGGCTGCGCTCGGTGCTGTGGGTCGGCGTCGCCGCCGCGCACGGCGCGCTCCTGTCCGCGCGCACCGGTCTGCCGCCGCGCAGCGCGGTCACGCTCGCCTCGGTCGTCGGCCTCTACGCGTTTGTCGTGAACAGCGCGCGCGCCGCCTGGTTCGCGCGCACCGCGGGCCGCCTGCGCGCCGTGCTGTTTCCCGGCGTCGAGCCGCTGCAGGCGTTCCAGGATCGCTACTTCCAGCGCCTGCTCATGGTCGCGCTGCTCGTCGGAGGCGGCTCGGTCGGCGCGCTCGCCGCGTTCATCTACTACTTCATCCCCATGGGTAGCGACGAGTACCTCATGGTGCTCACCATCCTGCCCACGGCGCTCACCGTGATGACCGTCGCCTGGTACCTGTTCGCGCGCCAGCGTCGGCGCCCCATCAACGCCTATCTGCGCGCGCAGCTCTCCGAGGGCGAGCGGCGCTACGCCGGCGCACCCGACACCACCGCGATCGCCGCCTACCAGCGCGCGCAGATGCTGCCCTACCAGCTCGCCGGCGCGCGCGTGCTCCTGTGGGCGCTCGCCGCCGCCATCACCGCGTTCACGGCGCGCGTGGTGTTCGACCTCGAGCTCGACAACGCGGTGCTCATGTTCGGCGCCGCGGTCGTGATCCTGGTCGGCTCGTCGCTCTACGAGGCGATCTGGAATCGCTCGACCATGCGCCCGCTCCTGGCGCACCTGTCGCAGCGCCACCGCCTGCCGGTGCGCGAGATCCGCGCCGCGCTGTCCTTGCGCGCCAAGATGCTCATCTCGTTCGGCGGCCTGGTGCTGTTCGCCTGCGGCCTGTCGCTGTTCTGGGGCTTCGTGCAGTACAAGAACCTGGTCACGACCTTTGTGCAGACCCAGGCGCAGCTCAACCTGGGCCGTCTGGGGTCCGAGGTGCAGGCGCGCCTCGGCCAGGGCAAGGACGGCAAGCCCGAGGATCTCGCGCGCATGGTCGTCGACGAGGCGGGCGCGAGCTCGTCCGCCGACGGCGCGGTCTACTACTTCGTGCCCGACGAGGCCGGCAAGGCGCACGGTGCGGGCGGCGGCATCATGGGCACGCCGCGCTTGCCCTGGTACACGCTGGCGCGCATCCGCGGCAGCGAGGGCGGCAGCCTCGAGGTCGACTCGCTCGGCCTGTCGGGCAACTACCGCGCGCTATACGCGCAGATCAGCGGCCGCACCCGGCCGCTCGGCGCCATCGTCGTGCTCTACCCGGGTTACCGCGGGCGTGGCCCCGGTATCCAGCGGCCGCTCAAGGAGCTGCTGGTGTTCTTCCTGGTGCTGTTCAGCGTCTGCAGCGGCATCGTGGTGCTGACGGTCAGCGAGTTCACCACGCCCATCCGCCTGCTCGAGCAGCGCGCCGACGAGATGGCACGCGGCGAGCTGTCGCGCTCGGTGACCTCGGGCGGCGAGGGCGACGAGGTCGGCCGCCTGACCTTCGCGCTCGAGGAGATGCGGCGCGCGCTGCGCGACAAGCTGCGCTCGACCGAGGAGGTGAACCTCGACCTCGAGCGCGAGGTGCAGCGCCGCACCGCCGACCTCGCGCGCAAGAACCGCGAGCTCGCCGACGCGCTCGAGAAGCTGACGCGCGCGCAGAGCCAGCTCGTGCGCGCCGAGAAGATGGCCTCCATCGGCCAGCTGGTCGCCGGCATCGCGCACGAGATCAACAACCCGGTGAACGCGATCGTCAACACCGTGAACCCGCTCTCCGACAGCGTCGACGAGGTCGCCGAGAAGGCGCACAACCCGGAAGTCCGCGAGCTCACCACCGAGATCAAGGACATGGTGCGCGTGATCCGCAACGGGGCGCGCCGCACCAAGGAGATCGTGCAGGCGCTGCACAACTACTCGCGCACCGACGACGAGCGCCTGGTCGAGTTCGATCTCAACCGCGGCCTCGACGACTCGCTCGAGCTGCTGCGCCACCTGCTCAAGGGCGGCATCGAGGTCACCAAGCAGTACGGCGACGTCGGCCGCATCCGCGGCCACGCCGGGCAGATCAACCAGGTGTTCATGAACCTGCTGACCAACGCGGCGCAGGCGCTCGGTGGCCGCGAGGGCGCGCGCATCTCGCTGCGCACCGAGCGGCAGGACGGGCACGTGGTCATCCACGTCGCCGACAACGGCCCGGGCATCCCGCCCGAGATCCTGTCGCGCATCTTCGATCCCTTCTTCACCACGAAGGACGTCGGCGAGGGCACCGGGCTGGGGCTCTCGATCGTGCACGGCATCGAGGGGCGCCACGGCGGCACCATCGAGGTCGAGTCGCAGGTCGCGCGCGGCACCACCTTCACCGTCACGCTCCCGGTCGAGCAGCCGCTGCGCGTCCCGGAGCCGCTGCTGGTGGCGCCGCCCGGGCCACGCGCATAGGCGCGCGCCCCGCCGCGCGCCCCGCCGCGGCGGACCGCCGGCCGAGCCGCCCGAGGCTCGGTCCGTTTGCCAATTCGTCACACCCGGGCCCAGGAGTGTCGACAGCCTGACAGAAAGCGGCCTGCCGCGTGGTCGCGCACATGCGCTCACCCGAGCGATCCCGCGAGCTTGCGAGCGCGGCCCGGTTGGCACTGCGCTCGCAACGTACGGCCAGCGGAGCAACCGTCATGGACCTCTTCCTGCGTCGCAACAAAGTGTGGATCCTGAAGGTCGTCGCCATGGGCGCCGGAGTGCTGCTGCTCGGCCTGGCCCTGAACAATGGTTTCGCGTCGCAGCGGCTCGTGCCCGCGGGCGCGCTGGCGGCCATCTCGACCGCCCCGGCGCGGCGCACGCTGCCCACGCCCCAAGTGGTCACCGAGCCGGTGGTCACGCCGGTCGTCACGCCGCTCGCCGCGGTCGAGCCGATCGCGGCCGAGCCGATCGCGGCTGCGCATGAGCCGATCGCGCCCGAGCCGATCGCGACGCCCGCGCCGGTCGTCACGGGTCCGCCGCCTTTCACCAACCTGCCGCTCTCGCTGGTCGCGACCAGCGTGGTGAAGCCGTCCCACCTGTCCTCGGCGATCATCGCCGACGGCACGACGCGCTCGAGCGCCTACTGGGCGGGCGACTCGCTGCCCGGCGCCGGCCCGATCGTCTTCATCGCGCCGCGCTACGTCGACTTCGTGAACCGAAACGGCCAGACCGAGCGCCTCGATCTCGTCGCCTCGCGCGACCGCCCGGTGCCCGAGAACCGCATCTCCGACGTGCCGGCGGTCAGCGCCGCGCCCAAGGACGAGCTGACCGCCGAGCTCGACGCCTCGGTCAAGCAGACCGATGCGACCCACTTCACGCTCGATCGCAAGTTCGTCGACAAGGTGCTCGCCAACCCGATGATGCTCGCCGCCACGCTGCGCGCGCGTCCGGTCGCGGCCACCGACAAGGTCCCCGGTGGCCTGCGCCTCTCCGGCGTGAAGCCCGGCTCGGCCGCCGCCAAGCTCGGGCTGCAGAACGGTGACACCATCACGTCGATCAACGGCAACGACACCGGCGGCGCGAGCCCCGACAAGCTGCTCGAGATGTACTCGAAGATGAAGAGCGCCAGCAGCCTGTCCATCCAGGTGTCGCGTCGCGGCGCTCCGGTCACCCTCGACTACCTCATCAAGTAGAGGTGTAGGGGCCTCGGATTTCTGAGAGCGCGACCCGCATCGCGCCTGTAGTTTCGCGCGCTTATGAAAAGGCCCGGCGCTTGCTTCAAGCTGGGACCATGCAAGCACGGCAGACGATCCTGGCCTTGGCGGCCTGCTCGACCTTCGCGAGCGGCTGTCAGTTCTACTTCGGCGGAGACGACGACGGGCAGGACGACAGTCCGTGTGCCTTCGCCGAGGACAGCGCGGGCGCCCCGCTGCAGCTGCGCAACCCGTACACCGGCGAGTGCGTCTACGGCGGTGGCGGTGGCGGTGGTTGCTGGGGTGACCCGCAGCCCGCCGAGCAGCCGACCGGTGCCGACATCTGGTTCGACTTCAACTGGCCGGTCTGCGATAGCTTCTGCAACCAGCTCGGCGAGGGCGACTGCCTGGAAGCCGACGGCTGCCGCGCGATCTACGTCGACCTCTGTCCGCCCAACGCGGAGTGTGCACCCAACGTGCAGTTCTCGACCTGCTGGGCGGTGGCCTCGGATGGCCCGGTGCGCGGCGGCGACTGCACCCAGCTGACCGACGCGCTCGAGTGCGCGCGCCACGACGACTGCTCGGCGCTGCACGAGCGCAAGCTGTGCGGCCCCGACGAGTACTGCGAGAGCCCGGCGGGCAGCTTCACTGCCTGCCAGAACGAGGGCGGCGCCCCGCCCCCGGTCGCCTGCTACAGCGACATGGAGTGCGCCCCCGAGGAGCACTGCAACACGATCGACTTCTGCCTGCCGCCGCCCGGCTGCATGCCCGACCAGGGCTGCCCGCCGGTGTGCTACGGCAAGTGCGTCCCCGACGAGACGCTGCCGCCGCCGCCGCCGCCGCCGCCGCCGCCCGCGTCGTGCACCAATCTCGACGAGGCGACCTGCATCGACATGGCCGACGGCTGCATCGACGCGAACGGTCAGTCCTCGTGCGGCATGGTCAAGTGCGAGCCGATCTACGAGGGCTCGGGCTGCTCATGCGATGCGAACGGCTGCACGTGCCAGGCCTGGACGTACGAGCTCTGCCGGAACGCGTCGTAGCCTTCCCGTCTGATCCCCCGCTCGCAACACTCGACTCTCGACTTCTCCCTCGCTACCCTCGCCCCCGTCTGAGACCACGTCCGGGGGCACAGTGAAGACCGTCATCATCGGAGGCGGGCTCGCGGGCATGGCCGCGGCCCTCGAGTTGCGTCGCTACGGCGTCGACGTCGAGATCCTCGAGGCCTCGGGCCGGCTGGGCGGCAAGGCGGGTGCGGACCTGGACAGCGGCGGCCGCTACCAGGAGCACGGCTACCACATCTTTCCCGCCTGGTACGTGAACGTCCGCAAGATCCTGAACGAGCTGGGCATCCCGCTCACCGACGAGCAGAAGTACCACTTCGTGAAGCCGGGCGAGTACCCGCGCTTCATCACGGTGGAGTTCAACAACCCGCTGTCGGGCGGCGATCTCATGCCGCTGCCGGATCGCTTCCTGGTCTTCTACTTCCTCGTCGACATGTTCGGCGAGAGCCTGAGCCACGACTACTACCTCGACCGCATCAGCGCCATGGGCCTCATGCGGTCCAAGTGGTACGCGACCGACGCCATGGCGCGCTTCAACCAGGAGAACCTGCTGAAGGCGGTCGCGGTGCCGGCCTACGAGCTGTCGGCGTTCACGTCGCGGCTGGTCGGGCTGAACTTCGCGTCCAACCCCAAGCCGTTCATGTCGCTCTTGCGCGGCAACCTGCAGGAGACCTGGATCGAGCCGTGGGGCACGCGCCTGCGCGGCATGGGCGCGGACATCAAGCTGGGCCGGCGCGTCACCAAGATCGTCATGGTGGCCGGGCGCATCGCGCACGTCGAGGCGCTCGACCTCGCGACCGGCGTCACGCACGTCCATGCCGGCGATCACTACATCTGGGCGACCAACCTCGAGGTGCTGCGCGCCAAGCACCCCGGCTTCATCGACGACGCGCTCTACCAGGGCGACCCGCAGCTCGGGCGCATCCACCAGCTCGACTCGGCGCCCATGACCGCGCTGCACCTGTACCTGAACGTCAAGCTGCCCGGCTTCCCGAAGGAGCACGTGTTCCTGTCGGAGGGTAAGTACGCGCTCTCGTGCATCGACGTCTCGCAGCACTGGCCCGACCTGCCCAACACGGTGCTGTCGTTCATCGCTGCCGACTTCCTGTCGCTCATGCAGCTGTCGCCGGCCGTGCAGCAGGCCGAGCTGCTCGCCGAGATCATGAAGTACCTGCCGATCACGCCGGCGCAGATCGACCAAGCGTACCTGCAGCCGAACGTGAACACGCCGCTCTTCATGAACACGATCACGGCCTGGGGCGACCGGCCGCGGCCGGTGACGAAGATCCCCAACCTGCGCATCGCCGGGGACTACGTGAAGAACCACATCGATCTGGCGACCATGGAGGGTGCGGTGTCGTCGGCGCAGGAGGCCGCGGCGTCGATCCTCGACGACCACGGCGTGCCGCACCTGGCCATGCCGCAGAAGCCGAAGCAGATCCCGCGCTGGGTGTTCCGCCTGGCCGAGCTGGCGCTCCTGCCCGCGGTGCCGCCCCTGCGCGCGTGGGCGTGGCTGAACGAGAAGACCGGGGGGAGGCTCTCGCCATGACGCCGAAGATCCTGGTGATCGGCGCCGGGCCAGCGGGCCTGGCCGCCGCGATGGCTTTGCGTCAGGCCGGCATGGATGTGCACGTGCTCGACGCGGCCGCGCGCACCGGCGGCAAGCTGGGCTCGGACCCCGACGCGAGCGGCACGCTGCGCGATCACGGCCTGCACATCTTCCCCGGCTGGTACGGCAACCTGCGCGAGATCATCGCGACGCTCGGCCTGGGCGGCGCGCTCGTCGACCACGAGCAGGTGGCCTACGTGGCGCGCGGCGAGTTCCCGCGCGGCGTGCGCACGATCCGCACGCCCTCCGAGCGGTACCAGCGCCCGTAGAGCAAG
>JBKJOI010000806.1:0-9745 GCA_046595695.1 Haliangiales bacterium
CGGAGAGCCGACTGATCGGCTCAACTAACAGACTGCATTTACTACGCGTACTTCTAAACTCGCGCTGTCTTCGCTATTCAGTTTTCAGAGACCAACCGTAGCCGAGGCTATTCGAGCCGCCGGGCGCTGTTCTTGCGAACCAGCCACCAAGCGTCAAGTGAGGCGGGACTTATAATCAACCCACCCCGTCCCGTCAACTAGCTTTTTACTCTTCGTGCTTTTTGTTTCTGTGGTGCCTTGCCGCGGTGAGCTTTGGAGCTCCGCGTCAAGTGAGGCGGACTTATAATCGACCGGCCCCTCTGAGTCAACTACCTTTTTTCTTTGCTGCTTTTTGCTACCTCGCTGCGTCCGACTTGTTGCGTCCGCGTCGAGTGAGCGGACTTATAATCGGCCGTCCTTTCACCGTCAACGATCTTCTTCAGCTCGTGCGGGAAATTTCGCACGGGTCGGATAAGTGCCTGGGATCGCTCGGCTATGTCTGGCGCCGGGCGCGGAGCATGACATAGGACTCTGGCGACTTCCGGTGACGGGCTGTATCGTGGTCGGGCCCAATGCTGGAACGCATCGGAAACTGCCGCATTATCGAGGAGATAGCCTCCGGAGGCATGGCCGTTGTCTATAAGGCCATGCAGGAGTCGCTCAACCGGACGGTGGCGATCAAGGCGCTCAAGACCTCGGTCGCCGCCGAATCGCAGTTCTCGATCCGCTTCGAGCGCGAGGCTCTCTCGCTCGCGCAGCTGCAACACGAGAACATCATTCACGTATACGACTTCCATCGCGAGCGCGGCGCGCTCTTCATCGTGATGGAGTACGTGGAGGGTATCGACCTCTACGACCTGCTCGACCGCTGCGGCCGTCTGCCCATCGACGTGGCGGCGATCGTGGCGATGCAGGTCGCGCGCGCGCTCGACTACGCGCACTACCGCAGCATCATCCACCGCGACATCAAGCCGGCGAACATCATGCTTTCACGTTCCGGGGGCGTGAAGCTCATGGATTTCGGGATCGCGCGTGATCCGGCGTTCGGTGACCTGACCGAGACCGGGACTGGACTGGGCACGCCGTCGTACATGTCGCCCGAGCAGATTCTGGGCGACAAGCTCGACTTCCGCTCCGACCTGTTCTCGCTGGGCATCGTGCTCTACCAGATGGTCACCGGCCGCAAGCCCTTCATCGAGGACGAGCAGAAGTCGGTCATGCACAAGATCCGGCTCGAAAAGTACACGCCGGGTCGCAAGCTCAACCCCGAGATCCCGCGCGAGCTCGAGCGGATCATGGCGCGCTGCATGATGAAGGTGCCGCGCGAGCGCTGGCGCTCCACACAGGATCTGGTGCTCGCGCTCGAGCGGTTCCTGTCGCGCCAGGTCGAGATGAACTACCACGCGCGCATCGTGCTCTTCTTGAGAAGCCAGGGCGTGATCACGCCGGAGGACGCGGATCTCTACCTGCACCCGGCGCACGCCGCGGCAGGCGCGGCCATGCAACCGTCGCAGGCCGCCGGACGCGCACTGGTCCGTCGCGTCGCCGAGATGCAAGGCGGGATCGCCGGCGCGGTCGCGCTCACCGTCGGGCTCATCCACCTCGCGCCGGTCGGCGCCGAGGTCATCACCTTGCAGGCGCCCGCGGTCATGGGCATCGCCGAGGTCAAGCCGCGCGGCTACGCGCGCGTCGTGGTTTCGCCGTGGGCCGAGGTCACCGTCGACGACGAGCGGCTGCCGCGGCTGACCACGCCGGCGATGCCGATCGACCTCGAGGTCGGCGAGCACATGCTGCGATTGAAGAACCCGTACTACGAGGAGCAGATCGAGAGGCTGATCATCCGCGAGGGCGACCTCGCGGAGGCGATCATGCTCGACGTCCCGCTCGGCGAGCGCAACGACGCGAAGCCGCCGAAGCTCGTCCTCGGCGAGGCCAAGGCGCGCCCGCGCGCCGCCGCGGTCGAGCAGCGACCGATCGTGCGCCACACCGCGCGCGCCGCCGACAGCCTCGAGCTGCTCGCCGCGCAGTACTACGCCGATCCGCAGTACGCGGTGTTCATCATGGCGGCCAACGGCTTCACGCACCCGCGCCCGCTCAAGGCCGGGGAGACGCTGCTCATCCCGACGGTGTGGACCTACCGCTGCCAGGAAGGCGACACGCTCGCCGCGCTGGCGCGCCGCTACCTCGACGACGAAAGGCGCGCGCGCTTCCTCGCCGACTTCAACCGCATCCCGACCGACGCGAGCCTGTCGCCCGGGCAGGAGCTCACCATCCCGTTCCACGCGACCCACCACTCGGCCGGCACCGAGTCGGTGAAGGACATCGCCCTCGCCTACTACGGCGACGGCGGCCGCGCCGAGCTCCTGCGCGAGTACAACTTCCGCGGCGGCACCAAGCCGCTCAAGCGCGGCGACAAGCTGATCGTGCCCATCACCGATGTGCGCATCCGCGAGGAGAAGCTGCCGCCACCGGACCCGGCGCTCGCCGAGCGCGAGCGCAAGCGCAAGGAGATGATGACGCTCGCCAACGAAGCGCGGCCCAAGGCAGAGCTGGCCTGGCGCGAGGGGCGCTACCCGGCGGTGCGTGACGCGCTGGTCGGCATCGAGGTCGACTACCTGGACACCGACACCGCGGCCGATCTCGCCTACCTGCTCGGCAGCGCGTACGTCGCGCTCGGCGAGGAAGCGCCGGCGCTGGTCCAGTTCAGGAAGGTGCGCGAGCGCAAGCCCGACTTCACCGTGACCGCCGACACGACCTCGCCGCGCGTCTGGCGCGTGCTGCTGCAGGCGGGCGGCCGCGTCGTCGATTAGCGCCGCACGAGAGCCCCCGTGAAGTCGATCAAGAAGCGCACGGCGATCGCGGGCGTGGTGGGCATCACGGCGCTATGGGGCCTGCTCGCGTGGTGCGTCTGGCCCGCGCCGCCGGCGCCGGTGGAGCTCGGTCCCGCCGCCGGCGCGGCGCTTGGCCGCGCCACCGGGCGCGCGCTCGCCGAGGCGCCGGCGTGGCGGTTGCCGTCGCCGTGCATGGAGCTCCCCGAACCGGCGAGCGCGGCCGCGCTCGAGCTCACTGTCGGGGCGCGCACATATGTCTTCGAGGGCGTGCGGCTGATCGGAGGCGACTCGGGCAAGCGGCACGTGCTCGTGGGCGTGGTCGCCGACGCGCGCGGCGCCACGCCCGAGACGCTGGCGGCGGCGCGCGCCGCGACCGTGGCGTTCGCGGCCGCGCACGCCGACGTGGTGATCTCGCTGGGCGGACAGGGTCAGCGCCGCGAGGACATCGAGGCCGTGCTCGGCGCGCTCGCGGCCGAGGGCGCGTGGCTGCTGGTCGCGCTGCCCGGCGATCGCGAGGACGTCGAAGCGCACCGCGCGGCGATCGCGGCGCTGGCGGCGCGCGGCTTGCCGGTCGTCGACGGCTCGAAGCTGGGCATGCTGGTCGTCGACGGCGTGGCGGTGGCGCTGCTGCCCGGCGCGCCCGCGGCCGCCGACGGCCGCACCCACGGCCTCGTCGCCGGCGCCGACGGCTGCGCGCGCGAGGCCGGCGATCTCGCCGCGGTGGCGACACGTCTAGCCGCCGAGCCGGGGCCGCGGATGATCGCGTCGCACCGGCCGCCGCGGCAGCGCGGGCTCGCCGCGACCGACCTCGCGATCGGCGGCGTACATGTGGGCGAGCGTGCGCTCGCCGAGCTCGCCGAGCTGGCCGGCGCGGTGGTGTTCGTACACGCACAGGTGGACGAGACCGCGGGCCGATCGGCGAGCCCCGTGTGGTCTGCGGTATCGAGCGTCCTTCCAACCTTCACATGGGCGGATCGACTCGTGGTTTCTGTCGGCCCGCTCGAGGCGCTGCCGCACCCCACGCTCGCCGGCGACATGTCCGGTCCAAGCGCAGTTCTCGTCGAGATTGATCACATGCGCGCACGTGTGCGTTCGCTGCGTCCATCGGCCCAAGTGCCTGAAAATTTGCGGTAACCGGCGTGTTTGGAGATGGATTAGAATGGCATGAACAATGGTGGGTCGCAGACGAATCGCGGGAACGGCTCTGGTCTCGGGACCAGATGGGCCGGCCACCCGTGCGATCGTCGGGGCGCTCGGCCGGCGCGGTTACGAGGTCACGCGTCGTCTGGATCCTGCGTCACTCCCGAACCGCGCCGCCGATTCGTTTGCGCTGGTCGTCCTGGTCGATGCCGGCTGGGACGTGCAACCGACCTTCGCGCATGTGAAGCAGTACACACGCCTGCTGTCGCGCGGCGGCGGCTCCCTGCTGGTCGTGACCGAGAACGATGCGGTCGATGATCTGACCGCGCTGGTCGCCACCGGTGCGCGCGACTTTCTGGTCTGGCCACGCGACCGCGCCGCGCTCAAGGCCAGGATCCTCGCGCTCGAGACCACGCAGCGCGCCACGGCCGCGGCGCAGGACGCCCGCGATCAGATGGACGCGCTCCTGCGCGCGTTCCCCGACCTCCACCTCGTGCTCGAGCCCGATGGCGTCATCATGGACATCGCCCGCGCGCTCGCGGGGACCGATGATCCCGACGACGGTGTGCTCGGCTGGATCGGCAGGCGCATCGACGAGGTGCTGAGCGTGCCCTCCGGCGACGCGGTGCTGCAGGCGGTCGCGCGCGCCACCGAGACCGGGGAGGTCGTGTCCCTGGGCTCGGTGGCCTTCGCCCATGGTGGTCGCTGGCAGGCGCGCATCTCGCCCATGCCGCACGGTCGCGTGCTCGCGATCCTGCGGCCCGATAGCACCGACGCGCATCCGCCGAGCGGCTTTGCCGCCGGCACCGAGCCGCCGCGCCGGCTGCTGCCGGACGAGCGGGTGCTCGTCGCGCCGAGCGCCGCGCCTGACGGCGTGACCTCGGCCGGCGCCGGCCCGGACACGAAGCCGGGGCGCCCGCCTGCCCGCACGCGTTGATTCGCTGACTTAGGCGGGCTACGATCGCCGTCCCGCGCGCGCGGGTATCAATGACCTCGCCCGAGCCGACCGCCTGCCGCGCCTGCAGCTTCGCCAACCAGGCCACTGCGAACTTCTGCGCCCGCTGCGGCGCCCCGTTGCGGACCGGTGACGCGAGCGGGCCGAACGCGGGCACGGGCACGGGCACGGGCAGCCGCCCGCCACCGGCGGGCACGGCGCCGACCGCTCCCGCCGGTGTACCGACCGCCGCGCCGATCCCGCGGCCGTTCACGGCGAGCGGCTCGAGCCCGCGTCCACGGAGCGAGACCGAGCCCGAGGAAGAGCCCGACTACTGGCTCGGCCGGCTGATCGACGGGCGCTACCGTGTGATCTCGCGCCTGGGTCGCGGCGGCATGGGGCTCGTCTACAAGGTCGAGCACCAGCGCATGGGCAAGATCGCCGCGATGAAGGTGCTGCACCGCGAGCTCGCGACCGACAAGGAAGTCGTCAAGCGCTTCCGCCGCGAGGCCGAGGCGGTCTCCAAGCTCACCCATCCCAACACCGTGCAGACGTTCGACTTCGGCACCTCCGACGGCGCGATGTACCTGGTCATGGAGTACGTGCGCGGCGAGGATCTCGGCCAGGTGCTGCGGCGCGACGGTGCGCTGCCGTTTCTGCGCGCGGCGCCCATGTTCATGCAGATCTGCGGCGCGCTCAGCGAGGCGCACGAGCTCGGCATCGTGCACCGCGATCTCAAGCCCGAGAACATCCTGGTCACGCGCACCAAGGACGGCGGCGATCAGATCAAGGTGCTCGATTTCGGCCTCGCCAAGCTGAGCGAGCGCGACGACGCGGCCGACGTGACCGGACGCGGCGCGATCGTGGGCACGCCTTATTACATGTCGCCCGAGCAGATACGCGGCGAGTCGCTCGATCACCGCTCGGACATCTACTCCCTGGGCGCGATGTTCTACCGCGTCATCACGGGCGAGCCGCCGTTCGTCGCGCAGACGCCGGTCGGCGTGCTCACCAAGCACCTCACCGACGAGGTCGTGCCGCCGCGCATGCGCCGGCCGGATCTGGCCATCGACACCCGCGTCGAGGCCATCGTGCTGCGCGCGATGGCCAAGCGCCGCGAGGCGCGCTACGCCACAGTCGACAGCATGCGCGAGGACGTCGAGCGCGCGCGCGAGGATCTCGCCGCCGCCGCGGTGGCCTCGGGCACGCGGCCGTCACGCACCGGCCTGGCCACACGGCGCGCGCCACCGACCGACGCCGCCATCACGACGCTGACCGGCGCCGGGCCGGTCGGCCAGGCCGCGCGCGCCACCGGCGGGCTCGCCGTCGGCGAAGGCGCCGACTCGGGCGTGGGCCCGAGCACCACGCCGGTGCGCATCTCGCAGGGCATCGAGCGCCGCGCCGACGACGGCTCCATCGTGCAGCCGCGGCTCAAGCGCGAGGACTTCGACGCCTACGAGCGCTCACTGCGGCGGCGCAGCGCCATGCACCTGGTGCTCATCCCACTCCTCGTGGTGGGCGTGGCCGGCGGCGCCTTCGCGTGGTGGCGCTGGAAGCAGCTGCAGCCGCGCGCCGAGGAGCGCGAGCCCAACAACGCCATCGACCAGGCGACCCTCATCGCCACCGGCGTGGCGGTGCGCGGCAAGGTCGGCTCGCGGCTCACCGACCTGGGCGGCGACAAGGACTACTACGCGACGCGCGTCCCCGCCTCGCTCGACGCGCCGCTCGAGCTCGAGGTCGTGCTGACGTCCATCCGCAACATGGATCTCGCGCTCTACGTGCTCGATCGCAGCGGCAAGCGCCTCGCGGTCATCGACAACACCGGGGTCGGCGGCGGCGAGGTGCTGCGCAACCTGGCCGTCAACGACTCGGCCGTCTACCTGGCGGTGCAGGAGAGCCGCGAGAACGGCGGCGCGCCCGGCACGCCCACCGAGAACGTGACCGACGAGTACCTGCTGACGGTGCGCGCGGCGCCCTTCGACCCCGACGAGGAGCGCGAGCCCAACGAGGCCGACAACGACGCCACGACCATCAAGCCCGACCACGCGATGCGGGGCACCCTGGCGCGCTGGCGCGACGTCGACAAGTGGCGCTTCGACGGCGAGCCGGGCGCGTACGTGATCGAGGTGCAGGGCGGCGACAGCCTGCCGCCGGTGCGCCTGCGCGACGGCAACGCGACCGCCGTGAAGGGCCGCCGGCTCGACGGCGCCGAGCTCGGCTACGGGACCATCATCAGCGTCGAGCGCGACGACCCGGACGCCACGCCGGCAGAGCGCAAGCCGGTGAGCGGCACCGAGGTCGAGTACAAGCTGGTCGTGAAGAAGAAGTAGTCGCCGCGCGGGGCGCCACGCCGCCGCGCGGAGCGCGCCATCTAGCCGCGCGCGCGCGTGAAGGTCACGAACGCCATCGCCGGCCGCCGCGACGACTCGCGCATCGCGAACTGGATGCCCTCGAAGTGCCAGCCCTGGCCGACCCAGTGGTTGATGACGGTCTCGAGCTCCTCGTCGGTCACCGTGGCGACCTCGACGAGCTTGTATTCGCGCAGCGCGTCGTCGGCCATGGTCCGGGGCTCCGCTACGGCCGCGCCTTGGCCAGCAGGCGGGCGGCTTCCTGCGCGTGGTAGGTGATGATGATCTCGGCGCCGGCGCGCTGGATGGCGGTCAGCGTCTCCATCATGACCCGGTCGTAGTCGATCCAGCCCTTCTCGGCCGCGGCCTTGAGCATGGCGTACTCGCCGCTCACGTTGTAGGCGGCGAGCGGCAGGTCGACCTCGTCGCGCACGCGCGCGATGACGTCGAGGTAGGCGAGCGCCGGCTTGACCATGATGATGTCGGCGCCCTCGGCGACGTCCATGCTGACCTCGCGGATGGCCTCGCGGATGTTGGACGGGTCCATCTGGTAGCCGCGCCGATCGCCTTCCTGCGGCGCCGAGTGCACGGCGTCGCGGAACGGGCCGTAGTAGCCGCTCGCGTACTTGGCGCTGTAGGCCATGATGCGCGTCTCGTCGAAGCCCTGCTCGTCGAGGGTCTCGCGGGTGTAGCCGACGAAGCCATCCATCATGCCCGAGGGCGCGACCACGTCGACGCCGGCCTTGGCGTAGGACAGCGCCACCTGGCCGAGGTTCTCGAGCGTGGCGTCGTTGTCGAGCTCGCCCTCGACGAGCACGCCACAGTGCCCGTGGCTGGTGTACTCGCAGAAGCAGGCGTCGGCCATGATCGTGAGCTGGGGCACCGCACGCTTGATGTCGCGGATGGCGCGCTGCACGACGCCCTTGTCGTCCCAGGCCTCCGAGCCGACCGAGTCCTTCTTGTCGGGGATGCCGAAGAGCAGCACGCCAGGGATGCCGAGATCGTGGCTCTCGCGCGCGACCTCGACCGCCTTGTCGACCGACAGGTGGTACTGGCCGGGCATCGAGGTGATCTCGGTCTTCACGCCCTTGCCGGGCACGATGAAGAGCGGGTAGATGAACGTGTCGGTGGACGGGCGCGTCTCGCGGATGAGCCGGCGCAGCGACTCCTTCGAGCGCATGCGGCGGGCGCGGTACTCGGGAAATTGCATCAGCGTTTCTCCGGCAAACGGGTTTTGTGGAGCTGAAGGACGATCTCGGCGGCGAGCGTGTCGGCCGAGGGCGCCGAGGCGACCACGTCGACGCGCACGCCGAGCGCGCGCAAGGACTCTGCGGTGGTCTCGCCGATCGCGGCGACCAGGCGCGCCGCCGACAGCACGCGCGCGGCCTCGGGGGGCTCGCCCAGCGCGCCGGCGACCGCGGTCACCTGCGACGGCGAGAAGAAGGTGAGCACGGCCAGCTCGTGGGCACGCAGGCGCGCGCAGAGGGGCGCGAGGCGCTCCGCGGGCACCGCGATGGTGCGGTAGGCGGCCACCGCGTCGACGCGCACGCCGGCGGCGGCGAGCGCCTGCGCCAGCTCCTCGCGACCCTCGGCCGAGCGCGGCAGCAGCACGGCGCGCGCGCCGGGCGCGGCCAGCGACGCGTCGGCGGCCAGGAGCGCCGCGGCGACGCCGCTGCCGTCGCTGCGCGCGGGCACCAGGTCGGCGCGCAACCCGCGCAGCTCGAGCGCGCGCGCGGTCGCCGGCCCGACCGCGGCCAGGCGCGCCCGCGCGAACGCGCGAACGTCCAGCCCGGCGCGCAAGAGGCCGTCGACGGTGCGCTCGACCGCGTTGGCGCTGGTGAAGGCGACCCACGCGTAGGCGCCCGCGTGCAGGTCGGCGAGCGCGCGCAGGAGCGGCCCGGGCTCGGCCTCGTGCAGCTCGGTGACCTCGCAGACGTAGGGCTCGCCGCCGAGCGCGACGATGGCGCGCGCGAGCCCCTTGGCCTGCTCCTTCTGGCGCGGCACCAGCACGCGGTGGCCGAAGAGCGGGCGCTTCTCGTACCAGGAGATGGTCTCGCGCAGGCGCACGACCTCGCCGACGACGATGAGCGCGGGCGGCTTGAGCCCGGCGGCGGCCGTTCGCTCGGCGAGATCGCCGAGCGTGCCGACGATGGTCTCCTGCATCGCGGTGGTGCCCCAGCGGATCGCGGCCGCGGGCGTGGCGGCGGGCTTGCCGTGCGTGATCAGCTCGCGCGCGCAGTCGGCGAGCGAGCGCACGGCCATGAACAGCACGATGGTGTCGGCGCGCGCCGCCGCCGACCAGTCGACGTGGTGCGCCGCCCGCGCGTCGCCCTCGTGGCCGATGGTGAGGGCCAGCGCGGTCGAGGCGTAGGCGCGGTGGGTGAGCGGGATGCCGGCGTACGCGGGCACCGCGGTGGCCGCGGTGACGCCGGGCACGACCTCGAAGGGGATGCCGGCGGGGAGGAGGCCGAGACCTTGGTCGCCGCCGGCATCCCCTTCGAGGTCGTGCCCGG
>JBKJOI010000863.1:0-28148 GCA_046595695.1 Haliangiales bacterium
CTGCTCGAGTTCGCGCGTAACGGCGAGCTGCGTCGGAGCGAGCTCGAGCCGGCCGCGCTCCTGCGCGAGTCGGTCGCGGCGGTGGCGCCCGCGCAGATCCAGATCGACGATCAGACCGCGCCGCGCGCGTGGTCCATGGACGGCGACCGCATGCGCCAGGTGCTCACCAACCTGCTCGAGAACGCGGTACAGGCGGGCGCGCCGGTGCGCGCCACGGTGGCCACGCGCGACGGCCGCCTGCTCTTCGAGGTGGCCGACAGCGGCGCCGGTGTGCCCGAGGAGGACCTCGAGCGCATCTTCGAGCCGTTCTACACCAAGCGGACCAACGGTACCGGGCTCGGCCTCGCCGTGGTCAAGCGGGTCGTCGAGCTGCACGAGGGCGAGATCTCTGTCGTCAACGCACCCGGGGGCGGCGCGGTCTTTCGCGTCGTGCTACCGCGAGGCTGAGGCCGCGGCCCGCAGACCGGCCGAGAAACGAAAATATGGCGCGCATCCTGGTGGCAGACGACGAGGCGGGGCTCCGCGAGTTCATCTCCGACGCGCTCTCGCTCGACGAGCACGTGGTGACCACCGCGGCCAACGGCCGTGACGCGGCCAGGCTGCTCGACGAGCGCAGCTTCGACGTCGTGATCACCGATCTGAAGATGCCCGGCATGGACGGCATGGCGCTGCTGCGCAAGCTGCGCGCGGAGCAGCCCGAGGTCGAGGTCGTCCTGCTGACCGCCCACGGCACCGTGGGTACCGCGGTCGAGGCGATGAAGCTGGGCGCGTTCGAGTACCTGCAGAAGCCGATCAGCGGCCCCGACGAGCTGCGCCTGCTGGTCGGGCGTGCCGTCGAGCGCCGCGGCCTGCGCGATCTCAAGGCCGGCGCCGAGCGCGCTGCCTCGGCGTCGGGGCCGTCGCTGGGCTACGGCGACCCGGCGATGACGCCGGTGATCGAGGCGCTGGCCAAGGTCGCGCGCACCAACGCGACGGTGCTCCTGCTGGGCGAGAGCGGCACCGGCAAGGAGGTCGCGGCGCGCGCGATCCACGCGCAGAGCCCGCGCCGCGACAAGCCGTTCCTGGCCATCAACTGTGCCGCGCTGACCGAGACCCTGCTCGAGAGCGAGCTGTTCGGCCACGAGAAGGGCGCGTTCACCGGCGCCAGCGAGCGCCACCGCGGCCGAATCGAGCTCGCCGACGGCGGCACCTTCTTCCTCGACGAGGTCGCCGAGCTCAAGCCCGAGCTGCAGGCCAAGCTCCTGCGCGTGCTGCAGGAGCGCCGCTTCGAGCGCGTCGGCGGCGTGCGCACCGTCGAGGTCGACGTGCGCTGGATCGCCGCGACCAACCGCGACCTGCGCGCGATGATGGACGACGGCCGCTTCCGCGAGGATCTCTACCACCGCCTGGCGGTCTTCCCGCTGCGCATGCCGCCCTTGCGCGAGCGGCCGGGCGACATCCTGCCCATGGCGCGGGCGCTGCTCGTGCAGATCTCGCGCGAGCTCAAGCGACCGCCGCTGCGCCTCTCCGAGAGCGCCGCGCGCCGCCTGGTCTCGGCTTCGTGGCCGGGCAACGTGCGCGAGCTCGCCAACGCGCTCGAGCGTGCCGGCATCCTCGCCGACGGCGACGAGATCCGCGACGAGCACCTGTGGGTCGAGCCCAGCGCGCCCCGCGGCGCGGCCATCGAGATCAAGCCGCTCGTCGACCTCGAGCGCGAGGCGATCGTGCGCACGCTCGAGTCGGTGGGCGGCAACCGGCGGCGTGCCGCCGAGCTGCTCGGCATCGGCGAGCGCACGCTCTACGACAAGCTCAAGCGTTACGGGCTCGAATAGCTTCGCCTCCGCGAGAGCGTCCCGACGGTCGGCGCCGTCCGCGCGCTAGACCCGGCCGAGGACCATCAGCGTGATGTCGTCGTACTGCGGCGCCTCGCGCACGTGCAGCGACAGATCCATGAGCACGCGCTGCGCCAGCTCCGCGGCGCTCAGCGCGCCGCCCTGCATGCTCACCTGCAGGCGCTCCAGCCCGAAGGCCTCGCCGTGCGGGTTGGCCGCCTCGAGCACGCCGTCGGTGCAGAGCAAGAGTGCGTCCCCCGGCTCGAGCTCGAAGCGCGCCTGCGGGAACTCCTCGCCATCGAAGAAGCCGAGCGCCGTGCCCGAGCCGCCCAGAATCGGCTCGACGATGCCGTCGGCGCCGCGGCGCAGGAGCGGCGGCACGTGCCCGGCGTTGGACAGCAGCACGGTGCCGGTCTCGACGTCGAGGGTCATGCACACCGCGGTGGTGAAGATGTCGTGCTGGCCGCGCTCGAGCATGCTGCGGTTCACCACCTCGAGCGCGCGCGCCGGCTGCTGCTCGGCCAGCGCCGCGAGGCGCAGATCCGATGACAGCCGCGCCATCAGCAGGGCCGCCGAGACGCCCTTGCCGGCGACGTCGCCGATGAAGAAGCAGAGCTGGCGCTCGTTCAGGTAGAAGAGATCGTAGAAGTCGCCGCCGACGGTGAACGCGGGGCGGTACTCGGTCGCGATCTCGGTGTGCGGCGCGACCGGGATCTGCTGCGGCAGGAAGCTCTGCTGGATCTCGCGCGCGAGCAGGAGGTCCTGCTGCACGCGCTGCTGCTTGAGCGACTCGATGTGGACGCGCGCGTTGTGCAGGCTCATCGCCGCCATCGCCGCCAGGCCCGCGAGCATGTCGAGGTCGCGCTGGATGAACATCGGCCCCGCGCCGAGCTGGCCGTTGACCTCGAGCACGCCCTCGACCGCGCCGCGGTTGATCATCGGCGCGTGCATGGTGAGCCCGGCCGGCTGCTGCTTGCGCGTTGGCGTCTGCGGTAAGATGGGCGTCGACAGGATGGCGCGGCCCTTCTGCACCACCTCGGCCACGACCTGCACCGACAGCGGCGTGACCGGCGCCGAGCTGCGATCGCGGCGCAGACACACGCGCGGCGTGAGCGGCGCGACCGGATCGTCGCGCAGGTAGAGCGCGATGGTGTCTGACTTGGCAAAGACCTCGAAGAGGCTGGTGACGATGAGCTCGACCAGCGCGCCGCCCTCGAGGGTCGCCGACACCGCCTGCATGAAGGCGAGCAGCGTGCGCAGCTTGCGGTCGGCGTCCTCGAGCTCGGACAGGCGCGTGATCGCGCCCGGCGCGGCCATCGAGATCGCGTCCATCGAGTCGACGATGCGCGTCGGCGCTTCCATGCCGTGCACGGTGCGCATCTCGGCGCGGCCCTGGAAGCCGGCGGGCTGCTCGGGCAGGCGCACGACCCCGGAGATCGACTCCTCGAAGCTGAAGCGGAACGGGCCCACGTGCACGATGTCGCGCGGCTGCAGCTTGTGCCGCTTGATCGCGGTGGAGTTCACGAACGTGCCGTTCGCGCTGTTCAGGTCGTAGACGACGTGGCCGCTCTCCTCCGGCGTGATCTTCGCGTGCTGCCGCGAGATGCGTGGGTCGTCGATCACGATGTGGTTGATGGGCCCGCGACCGATGAGCACGGGAGCGTCCAGCGTGAAGCGACGCCCCTGCATCAGCGGATCCAGTGCCACCAACCAAGCCATGTCGGCCAGTCTATATCAGTAAGCGCGCGGCTTACATGATGGGCGGATCGGGGATCGCCGGCGGGACCAGGAAGAACACGTCGCGCGCGTCGAGGAGCGCGCCGCCCTGGCCGGTCACCTCGACGGTGGCGCGGAACATCTGGGGCTCGTCACCGGGCACCACGACCAGGTTGTCCTTGACGTGGATCTTCCAGCACACGTTCTTGCCGGGCAAGAGTCCGACGAAGACGTCGGGCGCGCCGTCGCCGTTCGAGTCCTGCACCTGCGGGTAGGTGGGGCACTGGGTGGAGGCGTCCATGAAGGTCTCGATGCGTTCGACGAACGCGGCGGGCGCGTCGACCGGCGCGCCGAGCGCGTCGACGTTGGTGGGGTCGTTGATGGCGCGCGGCCCGATGTCCTGGGCCACGAAGCGCACGACCGCCTGGATGGCGCAGGTGATGGCGTTCGCCGAGCTGGCGCCGTCGCCCTGCACGATGGCGCGGATCTGCCCGCCCGAGCTGTGGAACGGGTTTCCGCCCAGCGCGTTGCACGCCGGCGTGCCGACCATGAAGGTGGTCAGCACGGGCACGAGCTGGGTGCCTGTGGAGACCAGGCTGGCCATGTTGGCGATGAGCGAGCCGAGGTTGGGCGAGTTGCTCCACACGCCGATCATCTGCACGTCGTTGGCGACCGCGCTGTCGACGATGCCCTGGTAGGTGTTGCTGGCCCACTTCTGGTCCTCGCTGTACTGCTCGTCGGTGACCTGGACGAGCAGGCGCAGCGCGTTGGGCCGGTAGCAGGCGCGCGCGAAGCGGGTGGCGTCGGAGGCGCAGGCGCCGCTGGTGGCCACGCCCATGGCCTGCAGGTGCTGCTCGTTGCCCCAGGCGTCGGCTAAGCTGGGCAGCCTGGACTGGGTGGAGCCCGCGCCCTGCGCGTTCAGGTTGACGCCGTTGATGTCCTTGAGGTGCCACAGGTGCGGATCGACGCCGAGCTGGCCGCCGTAGGTGCCCACGCCGGTCTGTAGATCCGGGATGCAGCCGGTGGTCACCGGATCCTCGCCGGGGTTGCAGGTGAGCGTGTCGATCACGGTGGTGATGTTGTTGCGGATGGAGCTGATCTCGGTGCTCATCGAGCCGCTGACGTCGATCTGGAAGTAGACGTCCACGTTGCGGAACGCGGTGGCGAAGTCGAGGCGATCGCTGGCGGGCGACGCGGGCGCCTGGTAGGGCACCAGGAAGACGAAGTCGCCGTGCGCCTGGGGGTTGTCGTTCGCGTCGGTGGCGCTGGTGCCGGCGGAGACCTCGATGAGATCGCTGACGCCGTCGCCGTCGGTGTCGTCGCTGGCGGCGCTCGACTCGCTGCCGTTCTGCGTGCCGCTGCAGTCGGCGTCCTCGAGCTGGTCCTTGAGGCCGTCGTTGTCGCTGTCGAGGTCGACGAAGTCGGGGCCGCCGTCGCCGTCGGCGTCGGCGGGCGTGGTCGCGAGGTCGGCGTCGCCGGCCTCGAGCGCGTCGCCGCGGCAGTCGCCGTCGGCGTCGAGATCGCGGAACGCGGGCACCAGGTCGCCGTCGGGATCGCTGAGCAGCTCGTGGCGGTCGCCGATGGTGTCGTTGTCGGCGTCGACGTCGCGGTAGTCGGGCAGGCCGTCGGCGTCGCTGTCGACCGGGGCGTTGGGCTCGTCGCCCATCTCGAGGACGTCGCCGAGGTTGTCGTCGTCGTCGTCGAGGTCGGCGAAGTCGGGCTTGCCGTCGCTGTCCAGGTCGCCGGTGCCGTCGGCGGCGTCGCCCAGGCCGTTGTCGTCGGCGTCGGGGTCGCGGAAGTCGGGCAGGCCGTCGGTGTCGCTGTCGGGCGGCTGGGTGCTGGGGTTGCCGTCGCCGGCCTCGCGGAAGTCGGGGACGCCGTCGCCGTCGGAGTCGTCGTCCTGGTAATCGGGCGTGCCGTCCAGGTCAGTGTCGGTGGCGGCGGGGCGGCCTTCGTCCAGGTCGCTGATGCCGTCGCCGTCGGCGTCCGGGGCGGGCGGAAGGGCCGCGTCCGGGGCGGAGGGGGCGTCTTCCGGATCGGAGGGCGCGCAGGCGGCGAGGGGGAGCGCGAGCGCGGGGGCGAACACGACGAGAGCCAGAGCAACGGTCCAGGCGTGCGTGCGTGCGAACTTCATGTTGAAGCTCACAACCAAGGACCGTGCCAAGCGTAAGCGCGCGAAATTGCGTCCGGGCGTTGCGGATGTGGAACAGTCGTCTCCACCTGTCAGACCCCAGCACGCGTCAGGCTGGCTAGCTGGGCGGTGAGCTCTCCGGGGCGCTCGGGGCCAGCTCGACGCGGTTGCGGCCGGCGCGCTTGGCGCAGAAGAGGGCGGCGTCGGCGCGGCGGATGAGGCCGTCGCGGGTCTCGCTGGCGCGGCGCTCGGCGACGCCCATGGAGACGGTGACCTGGACGCGCGGGCCGAGCGCGGTGGCGGCGACGGCGGCACGGGCGCGCTCGGCGATGCGCGCGGCGGCGGCGAGGTCGACCTCGGGGAGGAGCAGCAGGAACTCCTCGCCGCCGTAGCGGACGACGAGATCGTTGGCCCGCAGCACGCCGGCGAGCACCTCGGCGAGGCCCCGCAGGACCTCGTCGCCGACGACGTGGCCGTGCTCGTCGTTGACGCGCTTGAAGAAGTCGACATCGACCATGGCGACCGCGAGCGAGTGGCCGGTGTCGTCGGGCATGGCGCCGATCTCGGGCAGGATCGACGCCAGGCCGCGGCGGTTCAGCGCCCCGGTCAGCGGATCGGTCTGCGACAGCCGCGACAGGCGCGCGACCTCGACATACGGGGCGCACAGGCCGGCGAGCAACGCGAGCAGGTTCTCGTCGTGCTCGGTGAAGCGATCGTGCAGCGTGTGCGTGGCCGAGAGCACGCCGACGCAGGTCTGGCCGGCCATGAGCGGCATGCCCAGGTAGCCGCCGATGGACTCCTTCATGTCCGGGCGGCGCATGAAGCGGGGATCCTGCTCGGCGGCGCCGACCCGGATCGGCCGCTGGTGCTGCGCGATCCAGCCGATGAGGCCCTCGCCGAGCCGGAACTCGGCGTGCGGATTCCAGTGCAGCGCCTCGCCGTAACGGCAGGCGGCGATGAGCCGGGTGCGCGTGGGATCGAGCAGCCGGATGTTCACGCGCGGCGTGTCGAGCAGGCGCGCGGCGCAGTCGACCACGCGCTGCAGCATGGTCTCCAGCGTGAGCGGCTCCTGGATCTCGCGCAGGAACCCGGCGAGCGCGTGGATCTGCGCGCGGCCGCCGCCGAGCTCCGGAGACGTGCCCGTGGAAGCGGCAATATACGGCATACCCGTCACGATTTCGGGCCCCCCCGGTTTCACCAGCATACGTCTTGTGCTCTACCATGCCGCCATGACGCTCGGCGCGCGGATCGTGAGCCTGTACGCGCTGGTCGCCGTCGCTGGCGTGACGTGCGCGCCGGCTGCGGCGCGTGCCGACGAGACCTCGGCGCGCCGCCACTACGAGGCGGGTGAGCGCGCGCTGGCCGACGGCGACACGACGCGCGCCGCGGAGGCGTTCCGCACCGCGTACCGTGCACGCCCGGAGCCGGAGACGTTGCTCGCGATCGCTGTGGCCTACGAGCGCGCGGGCGACGAGCTCGCGACGGCCGCGTACTACTGGTGGTACCTGAACAGCGGCGCGGCGACCGGCAGCGAGCAGGCGTGGCTGTTCCCGAAGATCGTGGCGCTGACCGGGGACGGCGCGAGCGCCGCGGCGGTGGTGGTGACGAAGCCGGTGCCGGTGCCGCGGCCTGCGCCGGAGAAGGCGAAGCCGGTGCCGCGGCCTGCGCCGGAGAAGGCCACGCCGCTGCTCGCGCCGAAGAAACCCATGCCCGCGCCCGGGCCCGCGCCGCGCCTGCCTGCCGATCGCGCCACGCAGCCGCGCTGGTACGGTCTGCCCCTGCTCGTCACCGAGGGCGTGAGCTTCGCGATACTCATCGGCGGCGTCGAGAGCGACACCGACGGTGCCGTGGCGATCGGCATCCTCGGCGTCATGCTGAGCGGGCCGATCGTCCACACCTACTACGGTCACGGCCGGCGCGGCTGGGGCAGCCTGGGGCTGCGGTTCCTGGGCACGGGCCTCGGCGGCCTGGCCGGCGAGGAGACCGGTGCACTGGTCGGCTACCTTAGCGCGCTGGCGCTCGACTCGCTCCTGATCGCGCGCGACGAAGTACCCATCGAGCCGAGCGTCACACCGACGGTGAACGCACGCGACGGCAGCGTCACGTTCGGGCTCGCGGGCCGCTTCTGAGCGGCCGCGCGAGTGCTATCCTCACCCGCGCACGCATGAACCATCACCCGCTCACCACCCGCCGCGCGCCGTAGCGACCCGCGCATGCTGTTCAGCAAGCTCGCGCGCCGCGCGTTCGGTCCCTGGCATCCGAGCGCGCGGCTCCCGGTCTGGTACGACCCGGCCTACCGCCTGCCGCTCGCGCGCCACGAGCCGCGCGCCGGCATCGAGCTGCGCCGCGCCGATCTCGTCGCCTGGTACCTGCAGCAGCGGCGCGTGCTCGCGCGCGGCGCGTGGCGCCTGCCGTCGCGGGTGAGCTACGGCGACCTGGCGCGCGTGCACGAGCCGGCGTGGCTCGAGTCGCTCGCGGATCCCGACGTGCTCGCGCGCGTCTTCGCGGTCGCGCCCGAGGAGATCATCGTCGACTCGCTGCTCGAGTCGGTGCGGCTCGCGGCCGGTGGCACGCTCGCGGCCACGCGCGAGGCGCTGGCCCGGCGGGGCCCGACGCTGAACCTGCTGGGCGGCTTCCACCACGCGTTCCCGGGGCGCGGCGGCGGCTTCTGCGCGGTGAACGACGTCGCCGTGGCGGTCGCCGTGGTGCGCGCGGAGGGCTTCGCCGGCCAGGTGTGCGTCGTGGATCTCGACGCTCATCCGCCCGACGGCACGGCCGCGTGCCTGCTCGGCGATTCGCCGGCGCGCGACGCGAAGGTCTGGATCGGCTCGCTCTCGGCCGCGCAGTGGGACGACCTGCCCGCGGGCGTCGACGAGACGGTGCTCGCGGTCGGCGCGGGTGACGCGGTCTACCTGGCGGCCCTCGACGCGCTGCTGGCGCGCATGCCGCGGCCGGAGCTCTGCTTCGTGCTCGCCGGCGGCGACGTGCTGGCCGGCGACCCGCTCGGGCGGCTCGGGCTCAGCCTGGGCGGCGTGCGCGAGCGCGATCGCTCGGTCGCGCGCGCGCTGGCCAACGCGGGCGCAGCGTCGGTGTGGCTGCCGGGCGGCGGTTACCACGACGACGCGTGGAAGGTGCTCGCGGGCACGGCGCTGGTGCTCGCGGGGCTGGGCACCCGCCCGATCGCCGAGCACGTCGATCCCATGGACGAGCGCTTCGTGCGCGTCTCGGATCACCTCGCGCCCGAGCGGCTGCGCGGCGGCAAGAAGGCTGCCGCCGCGGCCGCCGACGACTGGCGCCTGTCCGCGGAGGACGTCGAGGACATCCTGGGCGTGCAGCGGGCCGCGCCGCGCCGCCTGCTCGGCTACTACAGCATCGAGGGCCTCGAGTACGCGATGCACGCCTACGGCCTGCTCGCGCACGTGGAGCGGCTCGGCTACCGCGAGCTGCGCGTGGAGCTCGACGAGGCGTCGAGCGGCGGCGATCGCGCGCGCCTCTTCGGCAGCTCCGGCGGCGAGGAGCACCTGCTCATCGAGTGCGCGCTCGAGCGCAAGTGGCTGGCGGCGCCGATCGACGCCGAGGTGTTGTACGTCCACTGGCTCACCCTGCGCGATCCGCGCGCGACGTTCCGGGACGGCCGGGCCGCGCTGCCCGGCCAGGAGGTGCCCGGGCTGGGGGTCGCGCGCGAGATCATCCTCATGCTCGAGCGTATGGCCCACCGCCTAGGGCTGCGCGCGCTCGCGTACCGGCCCGCCTGGTACCACACGGCGTATCCGGCGCGCCACCTGGGCCGGTTCGCCGAACCGGGCCGACAGGGCCGCTTCGAGGCCATGCTGCGCGATTTCGGCGAGCAGGACAGTCCTGCGGCCGCGCCGGCCGCGGCGGCGGATCCCGCGCCGGTGCGGCGCATCGAGGTCGCGGCGGCCTCGCGCGCCATGGCCGAGGGCCGCGTGCGCCGGAACGGCGAGCGCTACGACTGGGAGCCCGACGTCATGGTGCGCTGGCTGGAGGGCGCGGCGCCCGACGACGCCTCGGACATCGCCCGCGCGCGGGCGGCGAGCCGCTTCGAAATGGTCTAGCCGGGAGCAGGCGGCGTGCGCGTCGGCCTCGTGCTCCTGATCGCAGAAGCCGCCCGCGTAGCGCACCAGGCCGGCCGCGCCGCCGCGCGGTAGCCGGGCCGCCAGCGCGTCGAACGGCTGCTTCACCCACGCGTAGGCGTGCTCGCGCGTGCGTCGATCGGCGAACCGCGAGCCGAGGATGAACCGGCTGTCGATGGGCATGAAGTCGTCGGAGAGCACGAGCGCGAGCGCGCGCTGGGCCAGCGCCGCGTCGCTTGAGCGACCGTCATCTGGCCGGGCGCGCCCGGGAACGTGTCAGCGCTGGCCGAAATCCTGCGTCCACAGGCGATCCCACTGCGACGCGGTGTCGAAGGCGTAGCCGATGCCGATCTCGTTCGACCCCGAGGTCATGATGTTGTCGCAGTGGCCGGTCGAGGTCATCCACGACTCCATCACCGCTGCCGCCGAGCTCTGCCCCGCGGCAATGTTCTCGGCGTTGCCGAAGCCGGTGTACATCGCGTCGGCGATCCGATCCCACGGGCTGCTGCCGTCCTGGCTGTCGTGGGAGAAGAAGTCGTGCTGCGCCATGTCGAGGCTGTGGCAGCGCGCCGCTTGCCGCAGCTTGGCGTCCATGACCAGCGCCGGCACGGCCGGCTTGTTCACGCCGCCACAGATCGCGCCGGCGGCGCGGCGCTGGTTCACGAGCACCAGCACCTGGTCCTCGAGGGTGACCCAGGCCGCCGGCCAGGACGCCGAGGTCGTGCAGAGGGGCCCGGTGGACGGCGGCAGGCCCGCGTCGGGGGTCGGCGGGGGCGGGGCGGCGTCGGGGGTCGGCGGGGGCGGGGCGGCGTCGGGCTCCGCCGGCGGCGCCGCGTCGGTCGTCGCCGCGTCGATCGGGCCGCCGCCGCCGCCGGCGTCCGCACCGACGTCATCGTCGTCGTCGTCGTTGGTGACGTTGCCTTCGCCCGTGATGAGGCCCGGCTCGCTGCACGCACACAGCAAGCAGACCAGGCCGACCCATGCAGGCGTCCTCGAGAAAGCAGTCTTCATGGACTCGGACCTCGATCCACTCCCGACGCGCACCCTGAGCGTACCGCCGGCGCTTGCCGCGCCGTCAGCCCGTTTGCCTCTCAAGGCATGTCAGAAAAGCGGTGTAGGCGCGAGTGGGCTACGGCCGCTCGAAGCCGAGCTCGGCGTCGCGGATCGTGAGCACGGCGCAGTGGGCCTTGCGCACCACCTTCTCGGCGACCGAGCCGAGCAGCGCGTGGCGCAGGCCGGTGCGCCCGTGGGTGCCGAGCACGATCAGGTCGTGGGCGTTCTCGCGCGCGACGCGCACGATCTCGGCGAACGCCGCGCCCTCGTTGACCTGGGTCTCGACGCGCACGACGCCGAGGGCGCGCGCGCGGTCGCGCGCCTCGGACATGGCGGTCTGTGTCTTGTCCATGAGCTCGGCGACGGTCTCGGCCGAGGCCAGCACGTAGCCCTCGGGGAGCGGGAAGCTGGGGATCACGTAGGCGTGGAAGAGCGTGAGCGAGGCCTCGAAGCTGACCGCGAGCTGACACGCCACCTCGAGGGCGCGGTGGGCGTGCGTGGAGAAATCGATCGGCACCAGGATCTTCTGGAAAACAGCGGTCATGAGGCCTCCTAGAGCTTCTCGAAGACGTGCTCGGCGTCGCGCACCGTGAGCACGGCGCAGTGGGCCTTGCGCACGACCTTCTCGGCGACCGATCCTAGCAGGGCGTGGCGCAGACCGGTGCGGCCATGCGTGCCCATGATGATGAGATCGATGGACAGCTCGCGCGCGACGCGCACGATCTCGGCGAACGGCGCGCCCTCGGTCATCAGCACCTCGACGTTGGGCACGCCCTGGCCGATGATCTTGAGGCGCGCCTCGTTCATGGCGCGCTGGGTCTTGGAGAGGATCTCGGTGACCGTCTCGGACGAGGCCAGCACGTAGCCCTCGGGCAGCGGGTACGACGGGATCACGTAGGCGTGCATCAGCGTCAGCGTGCCGCCGAACTGGCGCGCCATCTCCGCCGCGGCCTCCATCGCCCGCTGCGAGTTACGAGAGAAATCAACCGGACAGAGGATGCGCTTGAAGAGTCCCATTTGCTGTTCCCCCACCTTGCACCAGCCAGAAGTGTAGGCCGGTTCGGGCTAAGGGGTAGCGGCGGGCAGGGCGGCGGGCTTGCGCGTGATCAACAGGTGCGACTGGAAGCTCTTGTCGAAGTAGCCGAAGCGGAACGGCAGCTCGCGGTACGGGCTGTCCTTCCAGAGCTTCACGAACACGGCCTCGACGTCGGGGTTGCGGTGCGCGAAGTACGCGCCGGCGTACTTGCCGTAGGTGATCTGCTCGTATCCGGCCTTGGCAGCGGCCGTATGCGGGATTCCGGTGGCGTCGGAGATCATCCAGTCCATGTGACCGAGCAGGTACTCGCGCATGCGCGACGACTGCTTGGCCCATAGCAGGTGGCTCGCCGCCTTGGTCATCGCCGCGACCTTGCCGCGCGAGTCGAGGAAGCGCAGCAGCGGCCCGTCCTTGGGCACGTGGCTGTCATACAGATTCGCCGCGATGTGGCGGTAGATCTTCACCGGCGCCCCGGCCGTGCCGGCCTTGCGGAAGCCGAGCTCGGCGTTCGAGAACAGGTGCACGCGCAGCTCGCGCTCGGCCTTCTTGCCGAGCTTCTTCTTTTTCTTGTCGTACGCCGCGATCTCCTCGGCGGTGACGTAGTGCAGCGTGCCGTCCTTCTCGATCGTGAAGTAGCGCAGCGAGACCGGCTCGTAGCCGTGCACGACCAGGCCGGCGAGGGCCAGGATGAGCTGGCCGGGCAGGTCGCTCGACTCGCCCGCGGCCAGCTCGGTGGTCGCCGAGAACGCCGCGCGCATGAGCCGCACCGCGTTGTGGCGGTTGACCGAGAGACTCTTGTCGAGCACCTCGCCGGCGAGCGTGCTGATGCCGCGCGGATCGCCGGCGCTCTCCAGCGAGATGGTGGTGAACTCGAGCGCGTCGGGGAAGACCGCGAGCGCGGTGACCAGGTCGCCGCCCGCGTAGGGATAGAACACGCTGGTGGGCAGGCCGGCAGGGCGCAGCTGGGCGAAGAACGGCATCGCCTTGGCCAGCCACTCCTTGCGGTACTCCTCGACCGCGCCGAGCAGCTCCTTGCAATGCTTCTCGTGCATCTTGACGCCGACGCGCTCGGGCACCGCCTCGCCGCCGCCACACGCGGCGACGCGGTAGAGCAGGCGCGCCTCGCTGCTGAAGTCCTGCCCGGGTGGATCGGCGGCGAGCAGGACCTTGGCGTGGGCCGGGCGGGGCGCGGCCACGGCCGCGAGCAGGATCAGGACGAGGCCCGACAGGGATCTTCCAGTCACGGCGCGGTTATACATTCGGGAGACTCCTAGCGGGTACACTGCGTGCGCCTCATGCAGACGCTCGAGCGCGAGAGTTCATTCTGATGTCCCTGGCACATTTCGAGGTAGGAGCAGGCGCCCGGGGGATGTTGCTGCTGCACGGGTTCCTCGGCGCTGGCCGCAACCTGACCACGCTGGCGAAGCGGCTGGCCGCGCGCGAGCCGGCGCTGCGCATCGTGGTGCCGGATCTCACCGGCCACGGCGGGTCGCCGCCGCTCGAGGACGGCGCCGACCTGCACACGCTGGCGCGCGATGTGCTCGCGCTCGCGCGCGTGCGCGGGCTCGCCGAGCCGTTCGAGATCATCGGCCACTCGCTGGGCGGGCGCGTGGCGCTCGCCGCCTTGCTGGCCGCGCCCGGCGCGATCTCGGCGCTGACCCTGCTCGACATCTCGCCGTCGCCGATCGAGCTGCCGGGGCCCGACACCACGAAGATCCTCGAGCTCATCACGAGCGGGCCGCGTGAGGCGCCCTCGCGCGAGCCGTTCCGCGCCCACCTGCGCGCCGGCGGGCTGGCCGACTCGCTCGTCGAGTGGCAGATGCTGAACCTGGTGCTCGAAGGCGGCGGCTACCGCTGGCGCATCGATCCCGAGGCGCTCGCCGGGCTGCAGGCGCGCGTGAAGGGCAGCGATCTGTGGCCGGCGGTCGACGCCGCGGCGGCGCACGGGCAGCGGCTGCACGCGGTGCGCGGCGCGCGCTCGCCCTACGTCAGCGACGCCGACGCGCGCCGGCTGGAGGTCGCGGGCTGCCCGGTCGACACGCTCGCGGGCGTGGGTCACTTCGTACACGTGGAGGGCCTGGACGCGCTGCTCGCGGCGCTCGCGCGGCGGAGGCCGGCGTGACCTCCTGGGTGGTCAGGCCCGCGGACGTCGCCGACGCCGCAGGCATGGGTCGGGTCTCGGTCGCGGCCTGGCGCAAGGCCTACGTCGGCATGATGCGCGACGAGGCCCTGGCGCGGCTCTCCGTCGACGTGCGCACGCGCTCGTGGCAGGAGCGGCTCGCCGATCTGCAGACGCCGGTCAGCAACTTCGTGATCGAGCAGCTGGGCGCCATCGTCGGCTTCGCGTCGGTGGGCGCGTGCCGCGACGACGACGTCGACCGCGTGCGCGTGGGCGAGCTGTGGGCGATCTACGTGGATCCCATCCTGTGGGGCAAGGGCGCGGGCTTCGCGCTGTGGCAGCGGTGCCTCGCGGAGGCGCGCGTGCGCGGCCATGGGCAGCTCGTGCTCTGGGTGCTGACCGCGAACCGGCGCGCGCGCACGTTCTACGAGAAGCAGGGCATGAGCCCTGATGGCGCGGAGAAGTCGCCGCTCGAGGACGGCGAGCCGCTGCCGCACATTCGCTACCGCATGACGCTCATCACGCCGTAGGCGTCGCGAGAACGCCCCGCCAGCGACAAACGCCCGCGATGGGTGTCAGGATAGCTGTCGACGTGGTGAGACCCGGGTCCAGCAGGACGTTCGTGGCGCTCGCGGCGTTCGTGGCGCTCGTGGCGCTCGTGGGGCCCGCTGCGGCCCACGCGGATCCCGGTCGCACGCCGTGCGTGGCCCAGGGCGTGGTCTTCGACGACGCCGACCAGGACGGCCTGTTCTCCGCGGACGATCAGCCGCTCGCCGGCGTGGCGGTGTTCTTCGAGAGCGAGCGCTTCGTGCTCACCGATGCGCAGGGCGGCTTCGCGCTGGGTGCTGGCGCGGGCGGGCTGGTGTGGGCCCGTGCGCCGCGCGGCTTTCGTCCCGGTCCGGTCTGGCGGGCCGTGGACGTGGGGTGCGAGGGCGCGCCGCTCGAGCTCGGGCTGACGCGCGCCTCGTCAGCGTCCAGCGGCAGCTTCATCCAGATGTCGGATCTGCACGTGGGCATCGACAACTTCTCGATCGGCGACGCGATCGCGACGATGGCGCGCGCCGTCGATCTCGAGGTCGCGCCCGACTTCCTGGTCGTCACCGGCGATCTCGTCGACGCGACCACGCCCGAGGAGCTCGTCGATCTCGAGGGCATCGTGGCGCGCCTCGACGTGCCGTTCGTGCCGGTCGCGGGCAACCACGACTGGCACGATGGTGGCCCGCGCTACCGCGCGAGCTTCGGGCCGCCCATGTACAGCTTCGACGCGGGCGGCGCGCACTTCATCGTGCTCAACTTCAACGATCGCGCCGACCGTCAGCTCGCCTTCGTCGAGCTCGATCGGCAGGCCGGCATCGCCGACGAGCAGATCGTCGTGTTTACCCACGCACCGGCCGACGACGCGCTGGCGGCCGCGCTCCAGGAGGCGGGTGTCGACGCGGTGTTCTCCGGACACAACCACGCCAACCAGGTCTACGACCACGATGGGCTGCTCGAGTACAACACCGAGCCGCCGCTCATGGGCGGGCTCGACCACACGCCCGCGGGGCATCGCGTGATCACCACGGGCGGCGAGACGCTGGTCGTCACGCACGAGACCAGCGTCGACGCGCCGCTGCTCGAGTGGGTCGACCCGGAGCCAGACGGTTGCCTGGATCCGGCACGGCCGGAGCTGCTCGTCGCGGCGGCCACGCCCGGCGCCGAGGTCTGGCTGGCGATCGACGACGGCACGCCGGTGCGCATGACACACGTGGGCGGCTGGACGTTTCGCGGCGACGCGCCGGGGCTCGCCCCGGGTAGCGTTCATCGCGCGGGGCTGATGCTGCGCGGCGGCGGCCAGGTGCGTCGGCTGCGCGAGCGCCGCCTCGCGGTCTGCGGCCGCGAGCCTGCCGCGGCGGCGCTCGCACCGCCGCTGCGTCTGCGCTGGACGGTGGCCACGGGCGCGCACCTGCTCGGCGGCGCGCCGGTGATCGTCGGGGGCATGGTGCTGGTGGGCGTCTCGGATCTCGCCGACGGCAGCCAGGGCGGCGTGATCGCGGTCGACCTGGCCAGCGGCGCGGTGGTCTGGCGCCATGCCATCCGCGGCGCCGTGCGCGGCTCGCTCGCCGCCACCGACAGGCTGGTGGTCGTCGGGGACACGTCCGGGAACCTGCGCGCGCTGGCGATCGAGACCGGCGAGCTGCTGTGGCCATACGACCTGGGCGGTGGCGCCGACGCGGCGCACTCGTCGCTGTACGCGCCGCCGGTGATCGTCGACGGCGTCGTCTACGCCGGGCTGCAGACGCGCCAGGTCGCGCTCGAGGCCATGACCGGCGAGGTGCTCTGGCAGGTCGATCAGGCGGCGCGCTGGGCCGGCTCCTACGCCGGGCCGGCGGTCGCGCACGGGATCTTCATCATGGCCTCGGGGCGTAACGCGGGCCAGCTGCAGGCGCGCGACGCCGCGACCGGCATCGAGATGTGGAACCAGGGCGTGCCGCTGGCCAAGACCGTCGAGGCGACGCCGGTCGTTGACGGCACGTCGGTGTTCGTGGTGAATACCGAGGCGCGGCTGCACCGGCTGGACCTGCTCACCGGCACGGTGGCGTGGGAGCGCGAGCTCTACGACTGGCACGGCCGCTGGGGCTGGGGCCCGATCGCGACGCCCGTGCTCGATCGCGACAGCGGCATGCTCTTCCTGCCGACCCCGCGCGGCGGGCTGCTCGCGGTCGACGCCGAGACCGGCTCGATCGAGTGGGCGGCACAGGAGGCGGGCGTGGGAGTGGTGCGACCCTTGCCGTACGAGCGCCGGGGCGAGGGCTTCGTCGCGTCGCCCGTGGTCGTGGGCGCACACGTCTGGGCCGCCGGCGTCGACGGCGTGCTGCGCGCGATCGATCGCGACTCGGGGCAGGAGGCCTGGGAGGTGGCGCTCGCGGTGCCGGTGCTCGCTGGCCTCGCCACGGATGGCGAGACGTTGATCGTGCCCGGCTACGACGGCGTCTTGCGAGCGTACGTCCACGGCGAGGCGGGTGGGCTCGAGGACCGCGCGCCCGGCATCGCGCCATCGGGGTGTGCGGTCGCGGCGCCCGGGTCGAGGCGCCGCTAGAGCTTGCACCCCATGCCGCGGAGGGCGTCGTTCATCGCGGGGGCGGCGGCGCGGCAGGCCTCGGCGATGTCGGTCTTGCCTTGTGGCGTGGACGCGGCCTGGCGGTAGCTGTCGGCCATCTGGCGCATGGCGTCGTACATTTGATCGCGCATCTCGGGCGGCATCGATTCGTGCACGCAGCGCGCCCACTCGTTCAGGAAGCGGTCGCACTCGGGTACGCCGGTGCGCAGCTCGGCGGCCACGCCGGTGGGCCGGGGTGCGGTGAAGGTGCCCGCGCTGGGCGTGTAGTTGCCGCTCAGCGAGGTGAGCCCGACGCCCGGCGCGAGGCAGTACTCGGCGTGGCACACGCCCGCCGGGCACGGCTTGCTGGGCAGCGAGCCGACGCCGATGCACACGCCGTCGCCGTCCTTGCGCACGTAGCCGTCGTCCTTCTCGACCGGCCGCGGCGGATCGGTGAAGCTCGGCTTGCCCTTGAGCGCCTGGGTGACGCCCTTGTCGTCCATCCGGTCGGTGAGCAGCCACGCGCCCTTCCGGGTCACCGCGATCTGCGTGGGCAGGCTGTTGCCCATGGGGCTGCGCGCGCTGCCGTCCTCGACGACCCAGCGCAGTCGCGCGACCCGGGCGCCCTGGATCGTGCGCACGTCGTAGGCCTCGACCACGATGCGCGTGCGCTCCGCCTCGCTGCCCACCAGCACGAAGCGCGCGTTGGCGGCGACGAGCGGCTCCCACACCGAGGTCGCGCGCGGCTTCTCCTTCAGCTTCGGCTTCGGCTGCTCCTGCTCGTTCTGGCCCTCCGCCGCGGGTGCGAACGAGACGAGCAGCAAGGAGGCCAGCGCCAGGAGCGCGAGGTGACGCATCCGTGAAGGATTCACGAGGATTGCCGCCGCGGCAATCCCGTCCCGGTGGGCTGCAGACCGGTCACGGTGCCGGCCCCGGATCGCTCAGGTCGCCGACCCACTCGGCAAACAGCTCGCGCGTGCGCGCCACCTCGGGCGCGCGCGCCAGGAAGACCGCGCGCGAGGCCGGATCGGGCAGGCGCAGCGCGCGCTCCATGACCCGGGTGTGGGCGCGCCGGATCGCGCGCTGCGCCGCCGGCAGCTGCCCGGCCGCGTGCAGCGCCTCGGCGTGCGCGAGGCGGACCAGTGCGTCGCCCTCGTCGAGGCCGCCCAGCCGCTCCACGATCGCGCCGGCGCGCTTCGCGGTCTCGAGCGCCTCGATCGGCCGCCCGCGCGCGAGCAGTGCGCGCGTCACCGCGGCGAGCGCCAGCGCCTGCACCGGCTCCAGGCTGGCCGCGAGCGCGAGCGCCAGCCGGCCCTCGCGCTCGGCCTCCTCGGGGCGGCCGCGCGCGAGCAAGATCTGCCCGAGCGTGGCGCGCGTGGTCGCCTCCATGCGCCGGTCGCCCGAGGCCGCGAACTCGATGAGGGCGCTGCGCGCGGTGCTGTCGGCCTCGTCGACGACGCCGCGCGACAGCAGCACCAGCGCCAGGTTCTGCCGCGCCAGCGCCGCGATGTTGCCCAGGCCCAGCTGCTCGGCCTCGCGCGCCGCCTCGCGCAGGATGGTCTCGCCCTCCTCGAGCGCGCCCAGCTCGCCCTGGCCGAAGCCGATGTTGACCCGCTCGGTGCACGCGTAGCGCCGGTTGCCCGCGGCGGCGAACGCGCCCGCCGCGGCGGCGGCGTGCTGCAGGCTCTGCACCAGATCGCCGAGCGTCGAGGCGCGCAGCTCCTTGGCGCGCGCCAGCGTCGCGACCACCGAGGGATCGCGGAAGGCCTGCTCGCCGGCGTGCTGGTCGGCGCGATCCAGCAGCTTGTCGGCGAGGTCCTGCACGCCCGCGAGGTAGAGATCGGCGGCCACGCGGCCGGCGCACACCGCCAGGTGGCGCTCGAGCGTGACGTGGCGCTCGAGCAGCGCCAGCAGCCGGCCGGCGACCACGCGCAGGGGCGCCTGATCGGCGAGCGACATGCCGGCGGTGGCCGCCTCGGCCGCGGCGTCGCACCAGCGCGGCGAGCCCTCGACGAGCAGCCCTAGCGCCTGCTCGGCGGCCTCGCTGGCCGCGCGCAGCTGGCCGCGCCAGGCCAGCGCCGCGGCCTGCACCTGCAGCAGCTCGCCGAGCGCCGCGCCCGACGCGCCGCAGGCCATGCCGCGCTCGACGCGATCGAGCGCGCCCGAGGTGTCGGCGGCGCCCAGCGCCTGCTCGCCCGCCTTGCGGTACCACTCGATCGCGCGCGCCGGTGCGCCACCGCGCTCGAAGTGATCGGCGAGCACGACCGCCTCGGGCGCGCCCTGCTGTTCGAGCCAGCCGGCGGCGAGGCGGTGGCCGAGCAGCCGATCGGCGTGGGTGAGCGTGGCGTGCGCGGCCTCGGCGAGCAGCGCGTGCAGGAAGCCGTAGCGGCGCTGCTCGCTCTCGCCCGGGCGCGCGCGCGCCGGGCCCTCGAGCCGCACCAGCACCTCGCGCTCGCACAGCTCGTCGAGCCACTCGTCGACGCGCGTGGCGTCGAGGGTGCTGTGCAGGAGCGCGACCACGCCGCCGCGCGGGAACGCCTCGCCGAAGATGCTGGCCGCGCGCAGCACCAGGCGCGCCTCCGACTCGAGCGCCTCGACGCGCGCCTGCAGCATGGCGAGCACGGTGTCGGGCAGCTTGTCGCCGTGGCCGGCCGCGAACGCGCGCACCAGCTCCTCGAGGTAGAGCGCGTTGCCGCCGGCGCGATCGACGAGGCGCGCGATCACCGCGGGCGTGGCGCGCTCGGCCAGCGCCTCGCGCACCAGCTTCTCGGCCGGCTTGCGCGGCAGGCTGCCGAGCGGCATCTCGTGCAGGCCGCGCTCGCTCCACAGGCGCGGGTAGCGCTCGACCACCGCCGGGCGCGCCAGCGCGACCACCAAGAGCGGCTTGCCCGCGAGCGCGCGCAGCGCGCCGTCGACCAGGCGCACCGTGGTCGGATCGGCCCAGTGCAGGTCGTCGAGCACCAGCACGACCTGGCGCTCCGTGCATTCCGCGGCCAGGAAGTCCTCCCAGGCCAGGCGCAGCTGATCAGCCATGAGCGTGGGATCCAGGCGCGCCGCGCGCAGCTGCACCGAGGTCGCGTCGACGCCGTCGTCGGGGAACGGCACCTCGGCGAGCTCACCCAGGAAGGCGGCGACGCGCGCGCGCTCGTCCTCGGGCACGCAGCGGGCCACGCGCACCTCGAGCTTGCGCCGGCGCACCTCGGGGCGCTCGCCCTCACGGATGCCGGCGGTCTCGCGCAGCGCCCCGGCCAGCAGCGAGGCGCGCTGGTCGACGCGCAGCGGATCGCCGCGGCCGAACAGCGCGGTGAACGGCGTGCCGCGCGCCGACAGCTCGGTCAAGAGCTCGGTGGCCAGGCGCGACTTGCCCACGCCGGGCGGCGCGGTCACCAGCACGACGTGCGCGCGCGGCTCGCCTGCCGACTCGTCGAAGAGCCCGGTCAGCTGTGCGATCTCGCGCTCGCGCCCGACGCGCGGGCTGGGCCGCCCGAGCAGCCGGCGGGCCCCGGGCGCGTCCTCGCGCTCGGAGACCAGGGTGAGCGTCACCGCGTCGGCGTCGGCATCGGTGCGCGCACGCCCGCGTCGGAGCGCGGGGTGGATGATGAACGGCGTGGGCTTGGGCGGCTGCGGGGGCGGCATGCGCAGCGCCTCGACCTCGAAGCGCGCGTCGAGCAGGCCGGCGGTGGCTTCGTCGAGCGCGATGATCGAGTCGGCGCCGTCGCGCGGCAGCCGGCGCAGGAGCGTCGCGGCGCGATCGATGACCTCGCCGACCGGCAGCGCCCCGGCGACCAGCGCGCGCCCGGTGGCCAGCGCGAGCCGCATGCCCGAGGTGACCGCGCGCAGCGCCAGCGCGCAGCGCCCCGCCTGGCCCGCCTGGTCGGTGGCGCCCGCGCCGCGCACCTCGGCGGCGCGCGCGTGCGAGAGCGTGACCACGACCGATCCGTCGGCGAGCGGCTCGAGCTCGGCGCCGTAGGCGCGCGCGGCGCGGCGCAGCTCGTCGGTCAGGCCGCCTAGGCCCACGAGCGGCGTCTCGTCGAGGTCCTCGCGCGCCTCGCGCGGCTGCTTGCTGGGCGTGCTCGGCCGCGCCAGCACGACCGAGAGCAGGCGCTGCTCGTGGTGGCTGAGCGCCTCGGTCGTATTCGTGGTCGGCGTCGCGCTGTCGCCGCCCGCGACGCCGTTGCCGCTACCGGCCTCGCGCGCGCGCACGGGCCCGACCGCGACCATGGCGCCGAGCGCCGACAGCTCGGCCGCGACCATCGCGCCATCGGCGGGCCGGAGCTCGGCCTCCTTCGCGAGCAGGCGGCCGACCAGCGCGTCGAGCGCGGCCGGCACCGCGAAGCGCGACTGCGACGGCGGCGACGGCTCGTCGAGCAGGATCTTGGCCAGCACCGCCATCTCGTCGTTGCCGCTGAAGGCGGGTTTGCCGACCAGGCACTCGTAGAGCACGCTGCCGAGCGCGAACACGTCGGCGCGCGGGCCGACGTCGCGCGCACCGCGCACCTGCTCGGGCGCCATGTAGCGCGGTGTGCCGACGCGTGCGCCGGTCTGCGTCACCGAGCCGGCCGCGTGACGCCGACGCGCGATGCCGAAGTCGAGCAGCTTGACCCGTCCGCTCGCGGTGCTGCCCTCGACGAGGAAGATGTTGGACGGCTTGACGTCGCGGTGGACCACGCCGGCGCGGTGCGCGGCGCCCAGCGCGTCGGCGATCACCGACACCAGCGAGACCGCCTGCGCCACCGTCGGGCGCTCGGCCTTGAGGTAGCCGCGTAGGTCGACGCCGTCCAGCCACTCCATGGCGATCCACGCCTTGCCGCTCTCGGTGTGGCCGTGCGCGTAGTAGCGGACGATGCCGGGGTGGCGCAGCTCGGCCAGGATCTGCGCCTCGCGGGCGAAGCGCTCGGCGCGCACGCTCGAGCCGCCCTCCAGGGTCTTCACGGCGATCGCGGTGCCGGTCGATCGCTCGACGGCACGCCAGACCTTGCCCATGCCGCCGGTTCCGGCAAGGCGCTCGATCTGGAAGCGTTCTCCCAGTACATCCCCCGCGCGCACGATCTAGATGATAGCCCGGAGACACCCCTCATGCCTCTCCCGGAACCGGTTCATCATGGGTCTCGGCCGCAACAGCGTGCCGTGGCGGCACATGATGAACGACTCTGAAAAACACCCATTCGATCGAGTGTGCGGTATCGCTGCCGCGCTTTCGGAGGCTGGAGCTTTCCTCGCGCGCTCGGGGGCGGTATCGTGGGCCGGTGATCCATCGCGCATCGTGGCTGTGTGCCCTCGTCACGCTGGCCGCGTGCGGCGACGCGCCCGAGCTGCCCGCGCCGCTCGCTGCCGCCGGGCTCGAGGGCCCGCGCCGGGGCGGCACGCTGCGCTTCGCCGTGGCCGACGACATCCGCACCCTGGATCCGGCCATCGCGTTCGACGAGTTCTCGCTCTACGCGCAGCGCCTGCTCTTCGACGGGCTCATCGGTTACAAGCCATCCTCGAGCGGCACGCCGCTCGAGCTGGTCGGCGCGCTCGCCGAGTCGTGGACGATCTCGGCTGACCGCCTCGTCTACACCTTCAACCTGCGCGCGGGCATCGTCTACGCCGACGGCTCGCCCATCGTCGCCGAGGACTTCGTCGACCAGATCGAGCGCATCCTCGATCCAGCGACGCCCTCGCCGGGCAAGCTGTTCTACGGCGTGATCCAGGGCGGCGCGGCGCGGCGCGACGGCAAGGCCGACCGCGTGAGCGGCGTGCGCGCGCTCGACCCCCGACGCCTCGAGGTCCGCCTCGAGAAGCCCGACGCGTCGTTCCTGATGGTGATGGCCATGGGCTTCATCGCGCCGGTGCCGCGCGCCTACGTGGAGCGGGCGGGCGAGCGCATCCGCGACCAGCCGCTGACCAGCGGGCCGTTCCGCCTGGTCGCCTGGGAGCAGGGCACGCGCATCATCTTCGAGCGCAACCCGCGCTACTGGAACCCGCAGATCCCGTACCTCGACCGCATCGAGCTCGAGCTGCAGGTGTCGCGCGACGTCGCGGTGCTGAAGTTCCTGCGCGGGGAGCTCGACACCCTCGAGCGGCTGTCCTCCGACAAGTACGTGCAGTTCATGAAGCAGCCGGAGTGGAAGCCGTACATCCGCACCACCGCGGCGAATAACGTCTACGGCGAGCTCATGGACGTGACCGTGCCGCCGTTCACCGACAAGCGGGTGCGCCAGGCGCTGAACTACGCGCTCAACAAGGAAGACTCGTACCGCATCTACAACGGCCGTATGACCATCTCGCACGGAGCGCTGCCGCCCAACGTGCCCGGCTACGACCCGACCATGAAGCCGTACCCGCACGATCCGGCGAAGGCGCGCCAGCTGCTCGCCGAGGCCGGCTACAAGGACGGCTTCGACATCGATTACTACATCACCAAGGACGAGGCCGCCGAGAAGCTGGCGGTGTCCTTGCAGGCCGACCTGGCCGAGGTGGGCGTGCGCGTGCACATCAAGCTGCTCACCTTTCCGGCCTACCTGAGTGCGGTCGGGCGCCACCAGCTCTCGTTCGCCTACACCTCCTGGTACATGGACTTCCCCGACCCGTGGGACTTCCTCGAGGTGAAGTTCCACTCGCGCAGCATCACGCCCACCAACTCGAACAACGAGACCAACTTCTCGAACGCCGAGGTCGACCGCCTCCTCGACGCCGCGCGCGGCGAGCCCGACCGCGCCAAGCGCCTGGCGATGTACCACCGCGTCGAGGAGATCCTCTTCGAGGAGTGCCCGTGGATCTGGCACTACCACGGCGTCATCGTCGAGGTCGCGCAGCCCTACGTGAAGAACTACACCTACCACCCGGTCTACTTCCGCGACTACCGCGAGACCTGGCTCGACAAGCCGGGCACCACCGCGGTGCAGGCGGCGCCGTGATCGCGCCGCGCGGCGCGCTCGCCCGCTTCACCGCCAACCGCGCCGCGCTGCTCGGCGCGGTGCTGGTTGCGTTCGTGGTCGTCGCCGCGCTCGGGGCGCCGCTTTTCGCCTGGCACGATCCCGACGTCAAGAACGTCGCGCACGGGCTCTCGCTGCTGGGCGAGCCGTTGCCGCCCTCGGCGGACTACCCGCTCGGCACCGATGCGCTCGGTCGCTGCGTGGCGTCGCGCCTGCTCTACGGCGCGCGCATCTCGCTGGCGGTCGGCCTGCTCGCCACGCTGATGGCCACGGTGATCGGCACGCTCGTCGGCCTGGTCGCCGGCTACCGCGGCGGGCTCACCGACGCGGCGCTCATGCGCCTCGTCGATCTCGTGCTGTCGTTCCCGTTCCTGCTGCTCATCATCGCGCTCGCCGCGGTCTTGCGCGACGCCGGCCTGGGCGCGGTGCTGATCGTGCTCGCCGGCATCGCGTGGACCAACGTCGCGCGCGTGGTGCGCGCCAAGGCGATGGCGCTGCGCGAGACCGAGTTCGTCCAGGGCGCGCGCGCCGTCGGCGCGAGCGGCACGCGCGTGGTGTTGCGGCACATCCTGCCCAACGTGCTCGGCCCGGTCGTGGTCATGGCCACCGTGTCGGTGGCGCAGATGATCATCGCCGAGTCGACGCTCGCCTTCCTCGGCTTCGGCGTGCCGCCGCCGACCGCGACCTGGGGCCGCATGCTCTCCGACGGTCAGTCCTACCTGACCGGCGGCGCGCCCTGGTTGGCGCTCGCGCCCGGCGCGGCCGTGCTGCTCACCGTGCTCGGCTTCAACCTGCTCGGTGACGGCCTGCGCGACATGCTCGACCCGCGCGAGAAGCGCGCGTGACCCGCTACCTCCTGCGCCGGCTCGCCTGGAGCCTGCTGGTGATCTGGTTCGTCATGACCGCGACCTTCGCGATCACCTTCGTGCTGCCCGGCGATCCGGTGCGCGTGATGCTCGGCGCCCACGCGGATCCCGGCACCGTCGCGCAGGTGCGCAAGAACCTGCACCTCGACCGGCCCATGCACGAGCAGTACGTCGCCTACCTGGGCAAGCTGATGCGCCGCGACCTGGGCACCTCGTTCCGGCTGTCGCGGCCAGTCAAGGATGTGATCCTCGAGAAGATCGGCGCCACCGTGCAGCTCGCGCTGGTCGCGCTGCTCCTGCAGGTGCTGATCGGCGTGCCGCTGGGCGTGCTGGCGGCGGTGCGGCGCAACCGCCCCGCCGACACCCTCGCGCAGGCGGTCGCGCTGCTCGGCCAGAGCGCGCCGACCTTCTTCCTGGGGCCGCTCTTCATCTATGTGTTCGCCTACCGCCTGGGCTGGTTCCCCATCTCGGGGGGCGGTCACGGGTTCCTGGACGGGCTGTGGCATGTGTTCCTGCCCGCGCTGACCCTGGCCGCCGGCGGCACCGCGCTGTACACGCGCATCGTGCGCTCGGATCTCATCGAGACGCTGGGCGAGGACTACGTGCGCACGGCGCGCGCCAAGGGGCTGTCGCCGTGGCGGGTGGTCGTGCACCACGCGCTGCGTAACGCGCTCCTGCCACTGGTCACGCTGATGGCGCTCGATCTCGGCGTGCTGCTCGGCGGCGCGGTGGTGACCGAGTACATCTTCTCGTGGCCGGGCATCGGCCGCGAGGCGGTGCTCAGCATCTTCGCGCAGGACCTGCCGGTGATCCTCGGCGTCGTGCTGTTCTCGGCGGTGGCCATCGTGGTGGTGAACTTCCTGGTCGACGTCGTCTACGCGTGGCTGGATCCGCGCGTGCGGCTGTCGTGAGCGAGGCGCTCGCGTCCGAGCCGCTGGTGCTGGCACCGGCGGGCGCCCGCGTCGCCTACGTGCTCGCGCACGGCGCCGGGGCGGGCATGCGCCACGCGTTCATGGAGGCCCTCGCGCACGAGCTGGCCGCGCGCGGCGTGGCCACGCTGCGCTACGAGTTCCCGTACATGGCGAAGGGCGGCAAGCGCCCCGATCCGCCCAAGGTCGCCCACGCCGCCGTGCGCGCGGCGGTCGACGAGGCCGCGCGCCGCTTCCCCGGTCTGCCTCTGGTCGCCGGCGGCAAGTCGTTCGGCGGGCGGATGACCTCGCAGGCGCAGGCGATCGAGCCGCTGCCGAACGTGTGCGGGCTGGCGTTCGTGGGCTTTCCGCTGCACCCGCCGAAGGCCCCCGCCGACGCGCGCGGCGAGCACCTGGCGGCGGTCACCGTCCCCATGCTGTTCCTGCAGGGCACGCGCGACGAGCTCGCCGAGCTGTCGCTCCTGCGGCCGCTGGTCGAGCGCCTGGGTCCGCGGGCCGAGCTGACCCTCTTCGAGCACGCAGACCATGCTTTCCACGTGCCCGCCAGGTCGGGTAAGAAAGACCCTGACGTGCTCCGCGAGCTGTGTGACCGGCTCGCCGCCTGGGCCCTCGAGGTGGCCTCCCGATGATCGCTCCTACCAAGCACAAGCTCGCGCTCGGCTGCATGAACTTCGGCAAGCGCACCTCCGAGTCCGACTCGATGCGCATCATCGACCGGGCGCTCGACGCCGGGGTCACGGTGCTCGACACCGCCAACGTCTACAACGACGGTTACTCCGAGCGGATCCTGGCGCGCGCGCTGCGCGGCAAGCGCGACGGCGTGACCGTCGCGACCAAGGTCGGCTACGGCCGCGTGGACGGCAAGCCCGAGGGCCTGTCAGCGGCCGCGCTCAAGCGCGCCGCGGAGTCCAGCCTGTCGCGCCTGGCCATCGACGCGATCGACATCTACTACCTGCACGTGCCGGATCCGCAGACGCCCATCGAGGAGACCCTGGGCGCGCTGGCCGGGCTCAAGCAGGCCGGCAAGATCAAGGCCTTCGGCGTGTCGAACTACGCGTCGTGGCAGATCCTCGAGATGTACCCGATCGCCGAGCGGCTGGGCCTGGGCGCGCCGGTCATGTCGCAGGTGATCTACAACGTGCTGGTGCGCCAGATCGAGGTCGAGTACCTGCGCTTCGCCAGCAAGTACCGGCTGCACACCACCATCTACAACCCCATGGCGGGCGGGCTCCTGGCCCGGCAGATCGACCGCCGGGACGGCATCCCGAAGAACTCGCGCTTCGAGAACAACAAGCAGTACCAGAAGCGCTACTGGACCGACCGCATGTTCGACGCAGCGGCCGCGCTGTCGGCGGCGGCGGCGGCGGCCGACCGCACGTTGCTCGAGCTCGGCTACGCGTGGCTGGCGGCGCGGCCGGGCGTCGACTCGATCCTGGTCGGGCCGGCGAGCGTCGCGCACCTGGACGCCGCGCTGGCCGCGGTGGCACGCCCGGCGCCGCCCGAGCTGCTCACGCGCGCCGACGAGATCCACGCCGAGCTCGCCGGCACCGACGCCGCGTATGCTCGCTGACGGCGCACTCGAGCTCGACCTCGAGCCGGCGCTCCGGCACTTCGCCGCGCACGGCTACGCGCGCCTCGGCCGCGTCCTCTCCGACGACGCGCTGGTCGCGCTGCGCGCGCGCGCCGACGATCTCATGCTCGGCCGCGTGCAGCCCGAGGGCCTCTTCTACCAGCACGACTCGCCCAGCGGCGCGTACGAGGACCTGACCTACGGCAAGGGCTGGGTCGGGCCGTCGCTCGCCTACCGCAAGCTGGAGAAGCTCGAGAAGGACGACGTCATGCGCGCGTGGATCGGCAACCCGCTCTACGAGCGGGTCGCGCGCGCGCTGGTCGGGCCCAGCGTCTCGCTCTACCGCGCGATGCTCATGAACAAGGCCGCGCGCGGCGGCACCGCGCTGCCGTGGCACCAGGACGGCGGCCGCTTCTGGGGCATCGACCGCATGCCCACGCTGCAGGTGTGGACCGCGCTCGACGACTGCCCGCTCGCGTCGGGGCCGGTCGAGTTCGTGCCCGGGACGCACCTGGGCGGCCTGTGCACGCCCGAGGGCGGCTCGGTGCCGGCGCCGAACCTCGCGGCCGAGCGCGCGGCCGAGCGCGCGGTGCGCGTGCCGGTCGTGGCCGGCGAGGCGCTGCTCATCCACAACCACGTCTGGCACCGCTCGGGCACCAACGCGACCGGGCTGCCGCGGCGCGCGCTCACGGTGTGCTTCATGGACGCCGCGACGAGGTGCATGCGCCGGCGGTCTCCGCGTCAGTTCGAGCGGTTCTTCCAGCCTGGCTTCCTGGTCTCCTCATGATCGTTCGCTGAGCTCCAGCACCCACCGCACCACCGGCGCC
>JBKJOI010000898.1:0-3292 GCA_046595695.1 Haliangiales bacterium
GTGCTGTGCCGCAACGACATCATCGACGTCACCGATCTGCCCGACTCTGTGCGCAAGGGTCCGATCGGCGCGGCCAGTCAGATCGTGATCCCGATTGGAACCCCGATGGAAGAGATCGAGCGGCGGGTCATCCACGAGACGCTGCGCCACACCAAGGGCGACAAGCGGCTCGCCGCGCAGCTGCTCGGCATCGCGACCCGCACCATCTACCGCAAGCTCGAAGCGCAAACCGGCGAGCCGGCCCCCAGCGACGCCGGCGATGTCGCCGACGACGACGGGCTCGACCCCATCGCCAACGACGATCGTGAGGGGCGCGAGTAGCGCCGGGACAAGATGGAGCTCTATCTCAAGAAGTACTTCTGGGTCGTCCACCTCCTCGCCATCGCGCTGTGCGCGACGCTCGCGGCCAAGGGCACGAACCATGTGATCGAGGCCAAGTACCTGCTCGGCGACACCAAGAAGAAGCCGGCGCGCGTGCGCCCGGTCGCGGCGCCGCGCACGATCGAGACCGCGAGCAAGGACGACACCCTGGTGTCGACGCGCAACGTCTTCTGCGCCACCTGCGAGCCGCCCAAGCCCGACGTGCCGGTGTCCTCGAACGTCATCGACGATCCGCTGCACCCGCCGGCGACCTCCCTGCCGCTCGTGCTGCTGGCCACCGCGATCGCCCGCTCCGACGAGTCGCTGTCCTCGGCGACGGTGTCCAACACGCAGTCGAACCGCGCCGGCTCGTACTGGCTGGGCGAGCAGATCCCCGACGCCGGCGAGATCGTCGCCATCCGGCCGCGCTGGGTCGACTTCCGCAACAAGAGCTCCAACCGGGTCGAGCGCATCGATCTCCTCGGCGCCGCCGCGCCGCCGCCGCCGGTCGCCATGGCGCCCGCGGCGGTCACGCCGGTGCCGGGCGGTCCCGAGGGCGACCTGGTCGCCGAGATCGACAAGGGCGTGCACAAGATCGACGACACGCACTACGACATCGATCGCGCGCTGGTCGACAAGATCCTCGGCGACCCGTCGCAGATCGCGCGCTCGGCGCGCATCGTGCCGTCGATCAAGGACGGCAAGGCCAACGGCTTCAAGATGTACGCGATCCGCCCGAACTCCGTGTACGCCAAGATCGGCATGCAGAACGGCGACACGATCCACTCCATCAACGGCTTCGAGATCACCAGCCCTGACAAGGCGCTCGAGGTCTACACCAAGGTCAAATCGGCCAATAGCTTGTCGGTCCAGGTCACACGGCGCGGTCAGCCCGTGGGCATGGAGTACACGATCAAATGAGGACCCGGATGAATCGCTCGCGTATCTGGCTCGGTCTCGCGCTCTTTGCCCTCGTCCTCGGGGCGCAGCCCGCGATCGCCCAGCAGAATGACAAGCCGGCCCCGCCGGTCGACGCCGCCGCCGCCAAGAAGGAGGCCGCGAAGAAGTCGAAGGCCGCACCTCCGGTCGCCAAGCCGGCGCGTCCGCCGGCCGCTGCCCCCGAGGGCACCAAGCCCGTCGACGCGGCGCGTCCGGGCGCCGAGCCGTCCGCGGATCCGGTCGGCACCGGCGCGGGCGGCACCGTGGCCGTGCCGGGCGCGGGCGCCGGCGGCGTGGGCGGCGAGTACACCGACGAGGGTGAGCTCTACCGCTGCAAGAACCTGCCGAAGAACGCCAAGTTCAAGGTCACGCTCAAGCCCGAGACCGACCTCAAGGACCTGGTCAACTGGGCGATGAGCTTCACCTGCAGGAACTTCATCTTCGGGCAGGGGATCATGGGCCGCGCGTCCAAGGTCACCATCATCGCGCCCTCGGACATGACGCCCACCGAGGCGTGGAACCTGTTCCTGGTCGCGCTGCAGACAATGAACCTGAACGTCGTGCCCAAGGGCAAGACGCTCGAGATCGTCGAGAGCCAGCAGACCCGCGAGAAGCCGCTACCGGTCTACAAGGGCGGCGCCGCGCCGAACTCCGACCAGATCGTGCGCGCGGTCTTCCGGCCCGGCAACGCCAGCGTCGACGACACCGCGCAGGTGCTGAACGCGCTCAAGTCGAAGGACGGCACGGTCACGCCCATGCCCAACATGGGCGTCATCATCGTCACCGACTACGGCTCGTCCATCAACAAGATGGGCGAGATGATGCGCGTGATCGACCTGCCACAGGACGGCGAGAAGATCTACATCATCCACATCACCAACGCCGACGCCGCCGAGATCGCCAACAAGCTGAACGAGATCTTCGGCACCAAGGGCGGCGGCGCCACCCCGGGAGCGCCCGCGCCGCGCATCGCCGCGTCGTCGCGCAGCCCCAAGGGCACTCCGGGCTCGGTGGAGACCAGCACCAACGTCACGCCGTCCAAGATCATCGCCGACGAGCGCACCAACTCGCTCATCGTGATCGCGTCGGAGGCCGCCTACGCGCGCATCCTGGCGCTGGTCAAGCGCCTCGACGAGCCCATGGAGGGCGGCGCCGGTGGCGTGCACGTCTACTACCTGTCGAACGCCGACGCCGAGGAGATGTCCAACACGCTCGGTTCGGTGATCTCGGGCTCGCAGCAGGCGCCGCGCGCTGGCGGCGGCCAGGGCCGCGCGCAGAACCAGGCCCAGGGCCAGGCGCCCGGCGGCGGCGTCGCCTCGAGCGGCACCGCGTTCGAGGGCAACGTGCGCGTCACCTTCGACAAGCCGACCAACTCGCTCGTCATCGTCTCGTCCATGACCGACTTCCTGGCCCTGCGCGAGGTCGTGCGCCTGCTCGACGTGCCGCGGCGCCAGGTGTTCGTCGAGGCCACCATCATGGAGGTCTCGCTCGACAAGACCCGCCGCATGGGCATCGCGTTCCACGGCGGCGTGCCCTACGAGGTCGGAGGCAAGGAGTCGATCATCATCGGCGGCGTGCAGCACAGCGACATGGGCACGCTCGCGCTCAACCCGTCGAGCCTGCTGGGCGGCATCGCCGGCGGCTTCGGCCCGGAGATCCCCCAGTCGACGCAGGTGCTCGGCCTGGCCATCCCGTCGTTCGGCGTGCTCTTCCAGATGCTGCAGAACAATAACGACGTGAACGTGCTGTCGTCGCCGCACATCCTGACCACCGACAACGTGCCGGCCGAGATCTCGATCGGGCAGAACATCCCGGTCGCCTCGGGCACGCCCATCGGTGGGCTGGGCGGCGCGGGCGGCGCGGCCGGCGGCCTCGGCCTCAGCCTGGGCTCGCCGGTGCAGCGCCAGGACGTCGGTCTCAAGCTCAAGATCACCCCGCACGTGAACGAGTCGGACATGGTGCGCCTCGAGATCGAGCAGGAGATCAACGCCAT
>JBKJOI010000730.1:0-13573 GCA_046595695.1 Haliangiales bacterium
ACGACTGCGACGGCACCGTCGTCGAGGCCGTTGCACAGCTCGGCGGTCGGACCGACCGCCTGCACGCACTGCAGGCCGCCCGCGACGCAGGTCTGGATGCCGGCGGTGCAGTTGCCCACGGGGGCCTGGCAGACCGCGCCGACGTCGACCGGCGATTCGTCGGACGCGCCGTCGCAGTCGTCGTCGAGGCCGTTGCAGCGCTCGCTCTTCGGGCCCGGCGCGCCGACGCACTCGATCGCGCCGGAAACGCACTGCTCGGTGCCGGTCTGGGTGCAGATGCCCACCGCGGTGCCGCTGGGTGAGTTGTTGCACGTCGCGCCGATGCCGGTGGGAGCGTCATCGACGATCTGGTTGCAGTCGTTGTCGAGGCCGTCGCACGCCTCGATGCCGCCGTTCGAGGCCGTGCACGCGTACTCGCAGCCGTCGAGCTGGGTACCGTTGGCGTCGTGGAAGCCAGGCAAGCAGTCCGTCAGCGGATTGAACTGGCAGCCGCCTGCCACGCAGTGAGGCGTGGCGTTCGGGAACGCGCAGACCCGACCGCACTGGCCACAGTTGCTGGCGTCGGTGCCGGTGCTGAACATCTCGTCGATCTGGCCGTCGCAGTCGTTGTCGATGTAGTCGCAGATCTCGAGGCCGCCGGCGCTGGGCGTGCACGCGTACTCGCAGCCATCGACCTGCGTGCCGTTGTCGTCGTGGAAGCCGACGTCGCAGTCGGTGGCCGGGTCGAAGCCGCAGATGCCGCCGGTGCACGTGGAGTCGGCGTGGAAGAACTGGCAGACGCGACCGCACACGCCGCAGTTCGCCTCGTCGGTGAGGAAGCTGGTGTCCTCGTCCTCGCTGCCGTCGCAGTCGTTGTCGAGGCCGTCGCAGGCCTCGATGCCGCCGTTGGACGGGAAGCACGCGTACTCGCAGCCGTCGGTCTGATCGAACGGCAGCCCGATGTCGCCGTTCACATCCACGTTGCCCGGGAAGCAGCTGGTGATCGCGCAGGCGCCGGTCTGGCACTCGGTGCGGGTGCCGGCCAGCGTGCACTCCACGCCGCACGCGCCGCAGTTGAGCTCGTCCTGCTGGGTGTCGAAGTCCTCGTCGACGAGCGTGTCGCAGTCGTCGTCGAGCAGGTTGCAGGACTCGACCCCGCCGTCGGCGCAGGCGGCCATGGCGTCGCTGCCGTCACCGTCACCGCCGCTCCCGCCGTCGTTGGCGTCGCCGCTCGCGCCGCCGTCCCCATCCGGACCGCCACCATCGCCGTACAGGTAGAAGGGATCGACGTTGCAGCCGGACGCGCCGAGGCCGAGGACGGCCGCCAGGACCAGGGCCCCCACGCCGGCGAGTTGCGTGCGCCGCCGGAGCCTCGCGACGAGCACGCCACCCACGAGCAGCAGCCCGAGGAGCCAGGCGCCGCGACCCGCGTCGCCCGCGCCGCCGGCGCCGCCGGCGCCGCTCACGATCGCGCACGCGCCGCCGCCGCCCGTGGCGTAGACGGCGGTGGGCGCGCCCGCGTCGGGCTCGCCGAACGCTGGCTCGAAGCAGTCGCCCAGGCGGCAGACCTCGCCGATCGGGCAGTCGATGCCCACGCAGGGATCCGAGATGCAGTCGCCGGTGCTGGGATCGCAGACCTGACCGACCTGGCAGGGCCCGGCGAGGCACGGATCGGCCTGGCACTGGCCGAGCGTCGGGTTGCAGACCTGCCCCGGGCCGCAATCCTGGGCGCAGCCGGTCGCCGAGCAGACGCCGTCGTGGCACGCCTGCCCCGCCAGGCACTCGACCCCGCCGCAGCTCGCGACGCAGGTGCCCGCGCGGCAGAACTCGTCGTCCTCGCAGCTGATCCCGACGCACAGGTTGGGGATGCAGGCCCCCGCGGAGCACAGCTCGGTCTCGGTGCACTTCTCGGGCAGGAAGTTGCAGTTGTCCGGGACGCACAGTCCGTCATCCGGACGGCAGACCAGGCCCGTGTCGCAGGTCACCAGGCTGCAGCGCTCGACGCAGGCGCCGGCCTCACAGACCATGAGCTGGCCTTCAGCGCCCGGCGGGCACTCGACCTGGAAGCACGGGTCGGCGATGCAGTAGTCATCGATGCAGGTCGAGCCCGGCGGGCAGTCGAACTCGCCCCCCTGGCAGGGCAGCGCGCACTCGCCGTCGATGCAGAGCCCGGGCGCGCACAGGTCGCCGTCGTCCAGGTTGCCGTCGCAGTCATCATCCAGGGTGTTGCAGGTCTCGGTGATGGGGGTGACCGCGCCGAAGCACTGCACGGTGCCGGCGATGCAGGCGGTCATGCCGGGGGCGCATTCACCGATGCTCTCGCCGCAGGGCAAGCCGAGGCCCGGGATGGCGTCGTCGACCAACCCGTTGCAGTCGTCGTCGAGGCCGTTGCAGGTCTCGGCCGCGCCGCCGACGGCGCCCTCGCACACCAGCGCGCCGGTGGTGCAAACGAAGGCGCCGGGCGCGCAGACCGAGCCACCCACGGTGCAGGGCGTGCCCACGAGCAGCGGGTTGTCGTCGACGGCGCCGTCGCAGTCGTCGTCCACACCGTCGCAGTCCTCGACGATCGGGCCGACGCTGCCGTTGCATTGGATCGTGCCGCTCGTGCAGATGGTCGAGCCGAACGAGCACGCGCCCACGTCGGTCGCGCCGCACTCTAGCCCGATGCCCGACGGTGAGTCGTCGGCGATGCCGTCGCAGTCGTCGTCGGCGCCGTTGCAGGTCTCGCCGGCCGGGCCGACGCCGCCCTGGCAGGTCAGCGCGCCCGCCGTGCACACCGTCTGGCCGAAATCACACGCGCCGGTGTCGTTGCCGCAGGTCGCGCCCTCGTCGATCAGTCCGCCGTTGGTGTCGCCAGAGGCGCCGGTGCGCTCGTCGGTCAGCGCGTCGCAGTCGTTGTCCTTGAGGTCGCAGATCTCGGTCTGCGGTCCGATCGAGCCGACGCACGCGGGCGCGCCCGCGATGCAGCGCAGGCTGCCGACCGCGCACTCGCCGGTCGCGGTGCCGCAGGTGCCGAGGTTGTTCAGGCCCTCGTCGACCGAACCGTCGCAGTCGTCGTCGATGAGGTTGCAGACCTCGGTGGTGTTGCCGGGGTTGGTGCCGCCGATGTCGGTGGAGCAGCCGGTCGAGGTCTGGGTCCGGCACTGGAAGACGCCGATCCCGCACGCGCCCACGCCGTCGCAGGTCTGGCCGACGTTGTAGTCCTCGTCGATCTGGCCGTCGCAGTCGTCGTCGACGCCGTTGCACAGCTCGGACGCCGGTGCCCCCGGGGTCGCGTTGCAGACCGGTGCGCCGCCGGTGCACACAAACGCACCGTTGCGCTGGCAGCTGCCGACACCGACGGTGCAGGAGCCGCCCAGGCCGCTCGGGCTGTTGTCCACGCCGCCCACGCAGTCGTCGTCGATCCCGTTGCACGTCTCGATGGTCGAGCTGGTCGCGTCGTTGCAGACCAGCACGCCGCTCGTGCAGACGAACACGCCCTCCGGGCAGGCGTCGGTGTCCCCGCTGCCGTCGCACGCCCCACCCACGCCCGCCGGGTTCTCGTCGGTCTGGCCGTCGCAGTCGTCGTCGGCGTTGTTGCAGAGCTCGACGTCCACGTCGTTGGCGTCGTTGCAGGCGATGGCGCCCGCGCTGCACACCGTCACGCCCTCGTTGCAGCCGTCGGCGTCGAGGCCATCGCAGGCCGCGCCGGTGCCGCTCGGGCTGTTGTCGGCGCTGCCGTCGCAGTTGTCGTCGATGCCGTTGCAGGTCTCGGCGCTCGGCGCGACCGTCGACTGGCACTGCAGCACCGCGGCGGTGCAGACCACCACGCCGGTCTGACAGGCGCCGACGCGCGGCCCACCCTGGCAGGTCAGGCCGACGCCGTTGCAGGTACACGCCGCGCCATCATCGGAGAGCGTGGGATCGAGGGCATCGATGGCGCCGTCGCAGTCGTTGTCGATGCCGTCGCAGACCTCGTTCTGCGGTACGCACGGCGGGGTGAGCCCGGTGACCTGCGTGAGCATGTCCTCGAAGTCGTTGTCACCGCCGCGGAAGAGATCCTCGAAGCCGAAGTAGAAGCGGTCGGCGGTCTTGCGCGAGGTGTAGACGAGGTTGTGGACGAAGTCGCCGTCGTTGTTGAGGTCGGCCTCCGAGTAGTAGATCTTGCCGAACTTCACCACGCCGGTGCCCGAGTTCTTGTGGTCGCCGCAGCCGTCGCCGAAGGCGTTGCCCTCGGGCGTGACCAGGTAGAAGCCGATGAAGCCGCCCTTGTAGCGACCGGCGCCGATCTCGTACGCGAAGTCGACGGTGATCGAGGTGCCGGGCTCCGCGTTCAGCACGTAGGGCGTGACCGGCGGCGCGGCCCCCGGCATGAACACGTAGTGCTGCTGGTTGTGCGGCGCCATGAGCAGTTGGGCGTCGGTCAGCGTGTTCGGGTTCACGTTGGTGATGACCGGCGTGCCGCAGCCGAAGATGGGGTGCAGGTTGCGCGCGCGGCCGATCGCGGACGTGACGTCGTCGCCGATGTTGTACCAGCCGAAGACGTTCTCGAAGCCGGCGCCCTCGCCCACGTCCTTGAACGTGACCGGTGCCAGCGTGTTGGGCAGGAAGCGCTCGGGGAACTGCGACGCGTCCAGGATCGCGTCGAGGCGCGTGGCCACCGGGTTGTTCTCGCCCTCGGCGTCGATGAACGTCTGCAGCGCGCCCGTCACCGGGATCACGGTCCCGTCAGCCTGGGTGACGGTGGCGTGCGCCGGCGTCGAGTGGGCAAGCATGAGCGCCACGGCAGCGAGGAAGCCGGTGAGTCTAGTCGTGTGCATGAGTAGCAGAACCTCTCGGCGGGATTTTACGGTCCCGGAGGCGCTGCGGTCTAGCACACGCTATTTGGTGAGGGTGATACCTGATAGACAGGAGAAGAATCGGCCACGGCCGCGGGCGCGGCCGGTGGCGGAACGCACGTAGCGGTGGAGCCGAACTACCAGACTCGGCACATCTTTTCGGCCGGCGGGCGCATCTTTTGACCGACCTTGCAGTTGAACGCCTTGTGGAACTCGGGCGTGTTCGAGAGCGGCCCGTTCACGCGAAACTTGGGCGGCGAGTGGGGGTCGACGACCACGCGGCGGCGCGTCGCTTCCTCGCGCCACTTGGCGCACCAGATCTGCCCGACGCCGAGGAAGAACTGCTGGTCCTCGCTGAAGCCGTCGGCGACCATGGTCTCGGGCGCATCGGCGCGGAGCGCGCGGTAGGCGCGGAACGCGACCGTGACGCCGCCCAGGTCGGCGATGTTCTCACCCAGCGTGAGCTTGCCGTTCAGCTTGAGGCCCGGAAGCGGCTCGTACGCCGCGTACTGCTTCTCGACGCACGCCGTCTTGTCGTCGAAGCGCTTGCGCACCGCCTCGGACCACCACTTCTTGAGGTTCCCGTCGGCCGCGAACTTGGAGCCCTCGTCGTCGAAGCCGTGCGAGATCTCGTGGCCGATCACCATGCCGATGCCGCCGAGGTTGACGGGGATCGACGCCTTGGCGCTGAAGAACGGCGGCTGCAGGATGCCGGCGGGGAAGACGATCTCGTTCTTGGTCGCGTTGTAGTACGCGTTCACGGTCTGCGGGAACATCTGCCATTCCTGGCGATCGACCGGCTTGCCGAGCCGCGACAGGCCCCAGGCCACGCCCCAGCGCGCGGCCGCCACGCCGTTCGCGAAGTACGTGTTCTTGGCCACCTTGAAGTCGTACTTCTTCCACTTGTTCGGGTACCCGATGTGGGGCACGAACGTCGCGAGCTTCTCGAGCGCGGCCGTACGGGTCTCGTCGTCCATCCACGGCAGGCTGGGCAGGCCGTCGGCGAACGACTTGCCGATGGCCTTCACCATGGTGAGCGCGATCTCCTTGCTGTCGCCGGGGAACATCACCTTGATGAACTCCTGGCCGAGGTCCTCGCCGAGCGCGGCCTGGGTGGCGTTCACGCAGCGCTTCCAGCGCGGCTCGATCTCGGCCTGGCCGGAGACCGCGCGCGTCCACTCGAACGACTCGTCGACGAACGCCTTGGTCAGGTCACCCGCGCTCGCGCTCAGAATCTGCCAGCGCAGGTAGCTCTGCCACTTGGCCGCCGGGACGCTCTTGGTCATCTCGGCGAAGCCGGCAAAGTACGGGACATCGTGGAGGATCAGGTCGCCCGCGCCCTTGGCGCCGACGCCGTTGAAGTAGCCGTTCCAGTCGAAGCCGGGCGCCTGCTTGGCGAGGTCGGCGCGCGCCACCTTGTGGTACGTGGCCTCGGCGTCGCGCTGCTGCACGCGCGTCAGCGCGATCTTGGCGAGCGCGGTCTCGACCTCGATCACCTCGGCGGTAGCCTTTTTGGCCTCGTCCGCCTTGAGCCCCGAGAGGGTGAAGATCTTCTCGACGTGCGCGGCGTACTTCTCACGCAGCTTCTTCGAGTCCTCGTCATCATTGAAGTAGTAGTCACGGTCCGGCATGCCCAGGCCGGCCTGGGTCAGGTTCGCGACGACCCGGGTGGTGTCCTTGGCGTCCTGTTCGGCGAACATGGCGAAGCCTACGAAGAGGCCCATCTTGTGCAACTCGACGATCACGCCGTGCAGGCTCTTCGCGTCCTTGACCTTGGCGATCTTGTCGAGGACCGGCTTGACCGGCTTGATGCCGGCCTTCTCGATCGCCGCCTCGTCCATGCAGGCCTGGTAGAACGCGCCCAGCCGCGCGCGCACCGGCTCCGACTTCGGCGCCTTGACGCTCTCGTCGAGGATCTTGCGCAGCTCGATCTCGATGCGGTCGTTGATCTCGTGGAAGCGGCCCCACGTCGACTTGTCGGCAGGAATCTCGTTCTTGGCGATCCAGCCGCCGCACGCGTACTGGAAGAAGTCCTCACATGGGTTGGCGGCCGGATCCATGGACGCCCCGTCGAGGCCGACCTCGGCGAGGCTCGTGTTGACCACCTTCTTCGCCGGGCCCGTGGGCGCGGCCGCTTCCTCCGGCGCGACCGGCACCGGATCTTCGCCCGACGCCGTGGTCGGCGTCTCGGGCGCGACCGGAGATGGGGTGGGCGTGCTCGACGTGCGGCTCGAGCCGGAGCACCCGGTGATGCTGGCCGCAGCCAGCAGCGCAGTCGATGCCAATAGCGAACGAACGATGGTTCTCATGGACCTCTCCTCGACGAATCCGGCCAACCGATGGCGCGCACCTTATCATGGGGAAATCGCCGTGGAAGGCCGTACGGCGGCCGCAGACTCCGGCCTGCCGCCTTGACCTGGGTCCGCCAGGACGTGCCGGCCAGTCGTCTGGCCACGACGTGCCGGCCCGGTGACCGACGGCCGGTCACTCCCGCCGTACGCAGGAATTCATGAACCCCGTGCTATACGGATCCAATGCGGTCTGGACTCCCCTCTTCCCACGGTTTGTTGGGCCCGGTCGTCTCGGCCACGCTGATCTTCGCAGCGTCGGGCGTTGCGCACGCGCGCACAGAGGTGCAAGGGGTCGTGTCCGCGTCCACCGGCTGGACCAACAACGCGGGCGCGGCCACGGACGCGGTGGGTGCCTCGTCGACGTCGTCGGTGTTCACCACGGTGACCCCCGGGCTGGAGGTCTTCTGGGAGAGCACGAAGACCGTCTACCGACTCACCTACAACGTCGGCCTGAGCTTCTTCTACTCCGGCGAGGGCACCACCTCGCTGTCGAACAACGTGTCCCTGTCCGCGGCGCACACGTTCTCACCACGGGTGGATGGGCTCATCGACTTCTCCGCGGCGCACATCCAGAACAACACCAACGTGCTCGGCGCGTCGGCCTCGGGCCAGATCAATGCGCTGCCCAGCGGCACCTCGCAGTTCCTGACCTTCTCGATGGGCACCGGGCTGGCCGAGGAAATCTCTCCCCGGTGGCGCGCCGTGCAAGGCGCGACCGCTTCGTACACCACGCCCGTCGACGGCGACGGATTCGTGGCGGGTGCCTCGCTCAACGGCCTGGTCGCCCTCGGGCTCGACCGCGTGCTCGAACTGGGCAGCATCGGGATCTCGATGACCGGTGGCTACACGTGGATCGAGGGCATCGCGGATCCGCTGATGCCTGATGTGCTCACCGCCGAGCAAAAGACCGTGCAGGCGACCGCGCTCGGGCGCTGGAACCGCGAGCTCTCCGCGTTCTGGTCGGCCGACGTCTCGGCCGGCTTCGGCGGCGCGGCGCTCGCGAACGAGCTCGGGGAGGTCGAGTACTTCCCGACCGGTTCCGCGACCCTCAACTACACCGTCGAGCGCGGCAGCGCGGGCATCGGCTACTCGCACGGAGTCTCCTTCAACCCGTTCATCCGCAGCACCATCGTGGCCGATGACGCGATCATCCGCGGCGGACTGCCAATCGGGAGCTCGCGCTGGCTCGCGAGCGGAGCAATCGGCTACCAGCACGCGCGCACGATCCTAACCGGCGACCTCATGGAGGAGACCACGATCGACCTCTTCTCCATCGACCTCGCCGTCACCTACCAGATCACGCCCGCCATCGAGTTCGGCGCCCGCTACCAGTTTGCCAACCAGAATGGCGACTCCGAGCTCGTCCCGGACCAGATCCGGAACTCGGTATCTGCCGTCTTGACTGCGCGTTACCCCGACAAGACCCGCACGACGGTGCCCTTCCGCCAGCCGCTGCGCATGCTCCGCGATCCCGCACTCGGGAACGAGTCGGGCCGACCGAGACCCTCCGGAATCTGATACGGTACCGACGAGATGTCGTCCAAACGGCAGCGCCTGGCAGAAGCCCTCGACCGCGTCGGCGCCCTCGACACCCTGCTGCGGCTGCGGCGCATGACACGCACGCCCTGGCTGACCGTGGTCTCCTACCATCGCATCGGCGATCGCGTGGGCGAAGGCGTCGGCACCGATTTCGATCCGGGTGTCGTCGACGCGACGGTCGCCGAGTTCGATCGCCATATGGCATTCATGAGCCAGCACTTCTCGGTGATTGGCATCGACGAGCTGTGCGCCGGCCTCAGCGGCGGCCGCATGCCTCCGAATGCCGCCCTCGTCACGTTCGATGACGGCTACCGGGCGTGCCACGACGCGGCCCTTCCGATCCTGCAGAAGCACGGTCTGCGCGCGGCTTTTTTCATCGCGACCCGCTTCGTCACGGAGAGGCGCATGTTCTGGTGGGATCGCGTCGGCCGCGCGGTGCGTCGTTCGACTCGCCCACTTCTTCGACTCGACTATCCCGAGACCCTCGAGATGCCGCTCGGCAGCGCCGAGGCCAACGAGGCGACGCTGCGTGCGCTGCTCAAGATCATCAAGAAACGTCCCAACCTCGACCTCGATCGCTACCTTGCGGCCCTCGAGATGGCGACCGGTTCGGTGCTCTCCCGGGAAGAGGAGCGCGCCAGCGCGGATCGCCTCATCATGACTTGGGATCAGATACGCGCGCTGTCGAACGCTGGCATGGACATCGGGTCGCACACGCGGTCGCACCGGGTGCTGCAGACACTCCCCATTCCCGAGCTCGACGATGAGCTGCGCGGGTCGCGCCTAGAGCTCGAAGCACACCTCGGTCGGCCCGTTCGCGCGCTCGCATATCCCGTCGGTTATCCGGTGCTCGATCGACCAGAGCTGGTCGCTGCGGTGGAGCGCGCCGGCTATCAGGTGGCGTTCTCGAACGCGAACGGGCTGAACACCACGTCGCGCCCTCACCGACTCGACCTGCGCCGCGTCGCCACCGATTACGGCATGCCTGACTCGATGTTCCGCGCGTCACTCACGCTGCCCCGCTTCAACTGAGACACGCGCGACCGGTGCAGCGAGCGCGGACCGGCGCGGCGGTCGACGATTTCGAACCGCATTTTCCCACCTCCTCGGTGACTTCACATTGAGTGTCCGGCATCCGTCCGGATTGGCACGTGCTCCGGACGCGTCCGGATTTTCGGACGTGGCTAATTCCCCATGCACCCAGTGATTCCAGGAGCTTGATCCTCCTCTGAAGCAGGCATGGCGTGTGCGACTCACCCCGGCATGAACACAATCACCATGCCGATTCCGCACCCGATGACGCCCATCTTTCCACACGAGGGGACGCTGCTCTTCCAGCGAGCGCGCGCGCTGCACGCCTACGCTGCACGACTCGCTTCGGAGCCTGATGCGCCCACCGGGCGTCGAGCGCTCAAGCGCGCTGCCAAATCGGCCTTCGTGACGATCGCGGGGGCAGGCACCGCGGTCTCTGAGAACGCCTGCGCGGCGGTGCTCCGGCGCGCAAGGACCTGGCTGGCTCGATGCAGCGCCGAGATTACCTCGCTCGTGGACGAAGGCAGCATCACTCGTGACGTGGCGCGCTTCGCGCGTCTGGCCGTGCAGTCGGTGCAGACAGAGCTGGCCATGCTGCCGACTGCACTCGCGCTAGGCTTCCCTGCCCAGGATCATCCGTTCGAGGATGAAGCTATCGTGGGACCGACCGCCCGCCACGAGAACATCGAAGGCGAGGCGCAAGACAAGGCCAGCAACCTGACGAACGGCGGCGACGGGCTGCCCAGCGAGGAGCTCGCGGCCAGACTGACCGAGGAGCAAACCGACCAGCAGAACCAACCCGCACCGCCCGGACGCCGCGCACCGCGTGCGCAACCCGGGCGCCGGGACCCGTCCCGGAAGGCCGCTCGGGCGCAAATGCCGCCGATTCCTGAGCGCCAGTCGGCGCCTGCAAACGGCAAGCGGTCGACCACCAACCGGACGGGGTCAGGTAAAAAGTGAGCGCTGGCCGCTGACCGAGCCATCGCCCCAGCGCTCCAGGTACTTCTCGATGTCGAGCTTGCGACGCGTGTTGGCGGAGCTCATGTAGCGAACGCAGCCGAAGATGGGGCGGTTGGGAGCCCATGGCCGATCGTAGCGCCCGAGCACCCAGAAGATGCCACTGTAGGAATTGGGATCACGACCATCCAACGCGTAGCGGTTGTTGAGTTCGATCATGGCTGCTAGGGCTTCGCGCGGGCCAGCGGACCACTCGAGGATCTTCTTGCCCCACAGCATGCGAAGATAGTTGTGAATTCGGCCCTCGACCAGAAGCTGGCGCTGTGCCGCGTTCCAGATCTGGTCGTGGGTGGAAGCCGACGCGAGTTGCTGCAGTGAATACAGAGACGGACGGAGATCGCCGGCGTGGTCGTCGAGGGTACGTCGCGCCCACTCGGGCAGGGATTCGTACCGGTCGTAGTCCGGGCGCGTGGAGCAGAAGTTATAGCCCAGTTCGCGCCAAGTGATCACTTCGTCGAGAAAGGCCTCGGTGTCCGGGCGCATGCCCCACCAACCGGCCTTTTTGCCCGCTTTCGACGTGCCGAGTCGGGACGGATCCCATCCATCCGCTCCGGTGACGCGGGCAAAGATCTCGTGCGAGGATATGTGGCCGAAGTGCAGGTACGGGGATAGGCCGGAGGAGCCTTCTTCGCGGTCGGGATCGCGGCGGCCCTCGCCGTACGCGCGCAATCCTTGCTCCACGAAGTCCTGCAGCCGGCGGCTCGCGGCGACGGATCCGCCCGGCAGGCCCGGCACCGGAGCCACCTCATGGTCGATGGGCAAACCAGCGAGTGCGGCAACGTCTCCGGCGAGCAAGGCCGCAGACGCTGCCGGCCAGCGCCTGGCAAACCCTCGCGGCAGGTCCGGCGCTTCCTTCGCACGCAGACGCGTCAGCGGATCCGCGCGCGGGAGATCCACGAGGTGCGGTGGCAGGTGTCCCTGCAGGAAGCGGCGAAACGCGTAGGCGCTCGGGAAGGCCTCCGTGGCGGCGCGCATGGGCAGGAGGCCATTCGTGTCCACGGCATCGAGGCGTACCTCGACCTGCCGCGCTGCCGACGCCAGCATGCGCGGCAGGAAGAACGCAGGGTAGTCGTCGGTGACGACCAGGCAGGCATGGCAGGCCAGCGCCGCGAGTAGGCCGCTCCCCGCACCAGGATGCGGCTCGACATAGGCGTGGTAGCGCACGCCAGGACGCGCAAACGCGCGGGCGTTGTCGGCCATGCCAGCGAGGATGAACGCGTGCAGGCGGTCGCTCGCCCACTTGTAGCCCGCGCGCAGGGGCTCGAGCACGAGCAGGGGGCGGTCGAGGCGCCGGGCGGCCTCGACCGCGTGCTCGAGCGCGAAGTTCCAGCCGGCGCGACGGTTGGCGACCATCCAGTAGAGGACGTAGTGGCCGCGAGAGTTCTCGGCAGCAGCGTTCAGGTGTCTCAGGCGCAGCGCATCCACGCACCTTCGATGCCGTGGTAGCCTGCCCGCGCAACAATCATCCGGAGGGGGATAGATGAAGCGATTTGTCATGGCCGCGCTCGTCGTCACGACCGCGGCCTCATGCGGTAGCAAGAAGGGCGGCGACGCCGCCAAGGACAAGCCCGGGGCGCCGGCCGAGGGGTCCACGGGAGCCCTGCCAACGCCACCACGACCGGACGTGACGTCCGCGCTGTGGGCATTCGCGCCCGAGGACGCCTTCTTTGGCGTGGTGGTGGGTGATGGCGTGCCCGCACGGGCGCGCGGCATCGCCAAGACCATCATCGATGACATCGCCGCGCGGCCCTTCGGCGCGCCCATCGTCGAGGCGTTGAACGAGGTCCGCAAGGAGGCGGGCTTCGATCCGCTCGACGAGGCCGGCTGGAAGACGATCGGGATCGATCCGGCCAAGGGCATCGCGGTGTTCATTTCGCCGGGTGCGGGCAAGGACGGCGACGAGCAGCCGCTGATGGTGCTGCCGGTCGTCGACCGCGCCGCTTTCCGCGCCAAGACCAAGGGCGCGGTCGAGACGGTGGACGGCAAGGAAGTCGATCGCCACGACGACGACATGGTCTGCATGCCGGTCGCCGACCGCTACCTCTGCGCCAAGACCGTCGCGCACATCGAAGCCGCGGCAAAAACCCACGCGAGCAAGCTCGGCACCGCCGCCAAGGCCCTCCCGGCCGAGGCGCGCGGCGATCTCGAGCTCTACGCCGACGTGGCCCGGATTCCGGACGCCGCTGACGAGCTGGCCGAGCTGGCGCCGCTCGGCAAGATCGAGTCCGCGGGATTCTCCGCACGCCTCGAGGCCGACGGCCTCGTCGTGCGCGGCTGGGCGAAGGGCGCCATGGACGGCCCGGTCGGCAAGGGCCTGTACGCCGCCGCGCCGCGCGCCGACTTCACCGGCAAGACAGGCAACAGCGCCAGCGTCGTCCGCGGCAACGTGGATCCGAAGCTGCTGTTCAAGGACGCGCCCGCCAGCATCCCGGTCGGAGACGTGGACGTTCGCAAGGACCTGCTCGATCAGCTCACCGGCGAGATGCAGTTCGTGTCGTCCGGCAAGGGCCTCATCGCCGGCACGGTCACGTTCGGTGTCGAGGATGCCGCCAAGGTCACCGGCGCGCTCAAGGGCGTGTGTTCGCTGGGGAAGCTGGCCATCGGCCAGGCGGACAACCCGATCACCAAGCTCGATATCGGCGACAGCGGCTGCAAGGGCGAGCTCTCGTTCGCGATGCTCGAAAAGATGTACGGCGTCGCGCTGCCGAACCTGGCGTTCGAGCTCAAGGTCGACGGCAAGCTGCTCGCGCTGAACCTGGGCGAGGTGGATCTCGCGCGGATCGTCGGCAACGCGGCCGACGATACGGCCAGCCCGGAGACGCGCGCCATGCTCAGCGG
>JBKJOI010000409.1:0-10125 GCA_046595695.1 Haliangiales bacterium
TGTCGTAGTCGTAGCCGCCCCAGGGCTGCGACGAGGCGCCGAACCCGCGCCGGTCGTAGGTGATGACCCGGAATCCGGCCTCGATCAGGGCCGGGACCTGCATCTCCCACGAGCGACCGCTGAGCGGCCAGCCGTGGATCAAGACGACCGGTTTGCCCTCGCCGTGATCCTCGTAATAGAGGTCGATGGACGCCGAGTTCTCCTTACCGACACTGATGAATGGCATGGTGATCCTCCTCGCTCGCAACCATGAACCGTGCGCGGAAAAAGTCGAGCGCGAGGGAGGACCCGCGGCGCTACTCGATCTGGAGCGTGTCCCACGCCGGCGTGTGGTTCGACTCGTTCGCGGGCTGGTTCCACAGGTAGATCGCCGGGTAGGTCTCGATGCCGGTCTCGGTGACGACCACGGGCGCCACGTAGATTTGCGGCAGACGCGCGGTACCGCGCCGTGACGAGAAGGTGATCCAGTAGTAGGACCTGCCGCCCTGCGACTCGCTGGTCGGCGCCCATTTGGGCCAGCTGTTGGTCACGCCCGGGCTCACGCCGGGGTTGCCGCAGGTGGGCGGATCGTTGGCGCGCAGGCGCGTCGCCGGGCTGCCGTTCGAGCCGACGACCCAGACCTCGGCGCTCTCGTTGTCGTACGACGGCGGGTTGCTGCTGAAGTTGTCGGTGCGCGTGAACGCGATCAGGGCGTCGTCGGAGGACCAGCTCGGGTACGACTCGTTCGCGCCGCTGTCGTTCGCGCCGGTGAGCGGCGTGGCCTGCACGTCGGAGGTCGTCTCGAGATCGGTCCAGATGATGTCGGTCCCTCGTGCCGTTCAGCTGGAACATGTTGAGCGCGATGTAGTCACCCGCCGTCCAGTGGCCCGCCGAGTAGACCGGCGCGTGCTGCGCGGTGCGCGACAGGAGCGTGACCGCCGTCTCGGTACCTGATTGTCGCGCGGATCGCATCGCGCCCACCCGCCAGGCGGTGCCTGGACGAACTGCTTAGACAGTTTGTCTAGTCAACGCGCTCCGAATTCCCGCCTGCTTCGTCACCGTCGGTGAGCCGAGGTCAAGCCTCGCGCGATACGGTGGCTCCGCCCTTGCATTCGCATGCGCCGTGCGGAAAACCGAGACGACGAGCCCGGCGATCTGTAAACGGGGTGGCGTCCCGCAGCATCGAGGACGTGCAGCTCATCCTCGGCTACCGCTTCTGGACGCGGTTCGAGTAGCGATGCGCGGCGCAGCCGTGTTCCTCGTCGGCGTCGTGCTCGCCGCCGGGCTCGCCGCCGCATGTGGCGAGCCGGGGGCGCCGGCTGCGGATGCCGGTGACGACCCTGGCCGCGACGCCGGTGCGGACGGCGCGCAGGACCAGCCCGCCGGCGCCGCGGACGCTGGGCTCGCCGACGCACCGCCCGACACCGGCCCGGCGCTGCCGCACGACGCGTCGATCGACGCTGCGTCCGTCTCGCCACCTGACGCCGCGCTCATGTGCGGCGAATGCCCCTCACCGGGTCCGTGCGCCACGTCGGTGTGCGAGGCGGGCACCTGCGTCGAGGAGCCGGTCGCCGACGGCCAGGCATGCGCTGCGGACGACGGCAGCGTCTGCGTCGCCGGAAGCTGCGTCGTGAGGCGCTGCGGCGATGGCTACCGCGAGCCGGGTCCGGCTCCGGCGCGCGAGGCCTGCGACGACGGTCAGCCCGACGTCGGCGGCGCGCCCGCCGACGCTTGCGACGACACCTGCGCGCCGCGTCCGTTCGCCGTGGCCTGGCGCCCGGCCGGCTCGGATCTGCCGGGCGGCCCGCGCCCCGCGGTGGGCGTCGATGACGCGGGCCGCGCGCTCGTGCTGTTCAACTCGACGATCTCGAGCCGGGCCGCGGCGCTGATCGGCCGTCGCCACGACGCGCATGGCGTCGCCACCGGCGCGACCATCGTCGTCGACGACGGCCTGTACCCGGGCTGGCCCACCGAGGCCTCGGTGCTGGGTGTCGACGACGGCTGGGTGGTCGTGTGGGTCACGCCCGAAGGGGATGGCGATGGCGCCGGTGTGCAGGCGCGGCGCGTGTTCGGCGACGGCCACCTGGGTGAGCCGGTCGTCGTCTCCACGCAGGTCGTGGGCGACCAGCGCAGCCCGACGCTGGCGAGGACGTCGAGCGGCCGCCTGGTGGTGGTCTGGACCGCTGATGGTACATCGAGCGCTGCCGACACCGTCGTGCGCGCGCGCCTGTTCTCGATGGCGCTCGTGCCCGAGTCCGACGAGCTCACGGTCACGAGCGGCGACGGGCGCGACGAGCAGCCGGTCGTGGCGGCCACGACAGCGGGTTTTGTGATCGTGTGGACGCGTGCGCAGGCGGCTCCGCTCGCCGTCCCGGTCGTGATGGCGCGCCGCTTCTTTGACAGCGGCAGCGCATGGGACGCCGCACCGTGGCACGTCTCCGACGTCGCCCCCGACGGCGCCTTCCACGACGGCGCCACGCCCGCGCTCGCCACTCTCGACGACGGCCGCTTCATCGCCGCGTGGTCCACGCGCAACGTTGACCCGCGCGGCGATGTGCGCGCGCGCCGCTTCGGCCTGGCCAATGCGCCCGAGCCCTCGTTCGGCGCCGCCGAGCAGCCCGACTTCCCCGAGCTGCTTCCCGCGGTCGCCGCGGCGCCGGGCGGCGGCGCGCTCCTCCTGGTGCACCGCGGCTCGTCGCTGACCGATCTCGTGCGCGACGTCGCGGTCGTGGTCGTCGGCGACGGCGGCGGCGGCGACGATCTCCTCGTGCCCGCGGTCCTGACCACGCGTCTCGCCAGCTCGGGGCGGCAGCGCCTCGCGTCGGTCGTCCGCGCCGCCTCGGCGCTCTGGTTCGTGTGGGGCGACGACGTTGCCGCTGCGGGCGCCCCGTCGCAGTCCACCTGGGCCTTCTTCCTTCCGATCGACTGAGAGAACGCGACCACGAGCAGGCCCTTCCTCCGCGGTCCGCGTGGCCGCGTGAGGGTGCGCCTCGCCGACACACCGTACGCGCCCGGACGCCCGAGGAGCTTCGCTCAGGTAGCTCGTTGCGTGTGGTCGTGGACCCTGCCACCGGCAAGTGCTCGATCTAGAAACGTGAGGGGCCAACGCCGCCGGGTTGGCTTGCCCGGTTCCGCCTGGGGCCCGGGGCCCGTTCGGCGGTCCACGCCTCGGGGGGACGACCACCCGGGGCGCACCGCGTAAACTCGCGCAGTCATTGCGTTCGGCTCCAGGCAAGGGAGTTGCATCTCGTAGGGAAGTGGAACCCCGATTCAAGACCAAGACTGCTCTCTTTCTCGCCGCCGTGCTGCTCTTGCCGGCCGCGAGCGCGTGCTCGGGATCGCTGGATGCGGCCGGCGACGACGACAGCGCCGCCGAGCCCGATGCGACCCCGAGCGGCCCCGACGGCGGCGGCGGATCCATCGACCCCAACAACCCCGCGTGCGGCGAGCTCGAGGCCACGATCCGTGACTTCCAGGTCGCGCACTCCGACTTCGAAGAGCCCGACGGCAACAGCGACGTCTCGGTCGCGGGCCTGGTCCAGAGCCAGCTCGGCGCCGACGGCACGCCCGTCTACGCGCCGCCCGGCCCGGTCGAGCCGCACACGTCGGGCCCGGGACCGTTCGCCGACTGGTACCACGACGTGCCCGGCGTGAACCAGCGCTTCGCGCACACGATCACGCTCACCGACAACGGCCAGGGCGTCGACGTCTTCTCGAGCGACGCGTTCTTTCCCATCGACGGCCTCGGCTTCGGCAACGAGGGCCTTCCGCACAACTTCCACTTCACCACCGAGGTCCACACCGCCTTCCAGTACAAGGGCGGCGAGACCTTCCGCTTCACCGGCGACGACGATCTGTGGCTGTTCATCAATGGCCGCCTGGCCATCGATCTGGGCGGGCTGCACCCCAGCCTGAGCGCCGAGGTCAACCTGGACGCCAAGGCCGTCGAGCTCGGCATCAGCCCGAGCGGCACGTACAAGATGGACATCTTCCACGCCGAGCGGCACGGCGTCGCCTCGAACTTCCGCATCGAGACGACGATCGACTGCTTCATCGTGGAGTGAGCCGTCCTACGGGCTAGACTCCGCTAAAGTTATGAAGAGTCCGTCCGCGCGGGATGACTTGCCCTTCTTCGCCGAGGGAGGCGTCTCCGGGGCGCTGGCCCGATCCATCGACTGGTCGAGCACCGCGATCGGTGCACCGGAGCACTGGCCGCAGAGCCTGAGGACAATCGTCGGCGTCATCCTGCAGTCGCGGCATCCGATGTTCCTCTGGTGGGGGCCGGAGCTCATCCAGCTCTACAACGACGCCTACCTGCCCAACTTCGGCGCGGGCAAGCACCCGGCCGCCATGGGGCAACGGGGTGCCGACTGCTGGCAGGGAGATCTGGCCGATCATCTGGCCGCAGATCGACGACGTGATGAGCGGCCGGTGCTCGAGCTGGAACGTGGACCACCTGGTCCCGATCTACCGCAACGGCCAGATCGAAGAGGTCTACTGGACCTACGGCTACAGCCCGGTGACGGCGCTCGAGCTGGCGGAGCGCTGTCGTCCGCAGGTGGCGGTGCTGGATATCGGCCTACCGGTGATGGACGGGTACGAGCTCGCGGCACGGCTGCGCGGTAACCAGGTCACCGTCGCGTGCCGGCTGGTCGCGGTCACGGGCTACGGCCAGGCTCACGACCAAGAGCGCAGCCTGCGCGCGGGGTTCCAGCACCATCTGGTCAAGCCCGTGGACATGGATCAGCTGGCCCGGATCGTGGCTGCGGAGGCCCCCGGGAAGTGAGCCTCTCCGGCCGGCCCGGCGAATACTTCCCGGGGGCCTCGGCAAAGCAGTTACGCTCACCGAGCATGGAGCAGCGCTACCGCTTCATTCGTCTGCTCGGGGAAGGTGCCATGGGCGAGGTCTACCTCGCCGAGCACACCGCGCTCGGGCGCCGCGAAGCGGTCAAGATCCTGCGCCCGCAGCTGGCCGAGGATCCAGAGTTCGTCGCCGGCTTCCGGCGCGAGGCCCGCGCGACCAACCGCGTGCAGCACCCGAACATCGTCGGCGTCTACGATTTCGGCAAGCTCACCGACGGTCGCCTCTACCTGGCGATGGAGTACGCCGAGGGCATCGGCCTCGACACGTTGCTCGAGCGCTCCGCACCGCTGCCGGTGGCGCGCGTGCTGCCGATCCTGGCCCAGCTCGCCCACGCGGTCGGGCACGCGCACGGGCACGGGGTGGTCCACCGTGACCTCAAGCCGGGCAACCTGATCCTCACCGAGCACCGTGGGCAGAGTGACTTCCTCAAGGTCCTCGACTTTGGCATGGCCAAGATCCTTGCGCCCGAGATCGGCGACGGCCTGCCGCTCACGCTCACCGGCGCGATCATGGGCACCCCGACGTACATGGCGCCGGAGCACATCCTCGGCCGCGCCGTCGACGGCCGCGCCGACGTCTACGCGATCGGCTGCATCGCCTACGAGATGCTGTCCGGCAAGCCGCCCTTCACCGGCGCGCGCATGGAGATCGCCGACGCGCACGTATCGCGCCGGCCGATCCCGCTGGCGGCCAAGTTGAAGGACATCCCCGCGGCGGTGGACCTGCTGGTGCAGCGCTGCCTGGAGAAGTCGCCCGACAAGCGGACGGGCTCGGCGAACGAGCTCAAGGCCGAGCTCGACCGCATCATCGGGCTGCGCGGCAAGCGGCCGACCTCCGGCTCGTACCGTCCCGTGCTGCCGCCCAAGAACGACTTCGAGACCGCCGACACCGGCGTGGGCGCCGAGGCGATGCGCCGCGCCGAGGCGCCGACGACCGAGCGGCAGCTACGGCCGCTCGGGTACGTCGCCGGCGATCCAGCCTACGCCGATGATCCGGCCGAGGATGAGGAGTACGACCACTCGCGGATCATGCTCCTGCGCGCCGCCGAGCGTCTACTCGATCGCGACCGCGCCAGCCCCGAGCTCATCTGTGCCGTCGTCGACGTGAAGGACGCCGAGCAGGACCGGACCAAGCTGACCCAGGAGCTGGCCGAGGTCGAGCGGCACCTCGACGCGGTCGAGCAGGACGCGCGCGAGCGCGAGGCGGCGCTGCGCTTCGCGCTCGGTGACCTCGAGTTCGAGCGCACCCAGCGCGGCCTCGACCGCGACAAGACCGCCGTCGACGTCGGACCGCGCATCCTCTCGCTGAACGAGAAGCTGGAGCGCATCACGCACCGACGCGAGCGCGACATCGGTAAGCTGACCGAGCAGTCGGTGGCCCTGACCGCGCAGCTCGCCAACCTCGAGGATCAGCTCCAGATCCTGTACCGGCGGCTGGACGACGCGGTCAACCAGACGGTCGGAGCTCGCTGAGAGGCTCGGGCCGAGCGCGCGGTTTCGCGACGCGGGCGGGCCAGCCGTCGAATCGCCCCGTGCGTCTCTCCGTACTGCTCCCGCTCCTGCTCCAGCTCCTGCCGATCGCGGGTTGCAACTCCTCCACGAAGGCCGCGCCGGTGGTGGACGCGCCGCCCGAGACGTCCGCCGACGCGGCGCCTCCACCGGCCGCGGCCAAGCGGCTGCGTCCGCTCAGCGAGTGGATCGCTCGGCCTGCCGTGCCGCCTGGGCTTTTTGTTCTCAGGTAGTCCGGGGCGGGGAGGGTATGATGGATACGGCCTGAGTGGTCATTCAAGAGGGGGCGATGGGTACACGTATTCTCGTGGTCGATGACTCGGTCGTGGCAGCACAGGAGATCACGGGAATCCTCACCAGCACTCCGGACTACGAGGTGGTGGGCCACGCCAAGAACGGGGCCGAGGCGCTCAGGATGTACGGCCAGCTGAAGCCGGACATCGTGATGATGGACCTGGTCATGCCGGTCATGGACGGACTGCAGGCGCTGCGAGCCTTGAAGAGCATGGACGCTGCGGTGCGCGTGATCGTGGTGTCCTCCGTTGGTGGCGTGGAGCGTAAGGTGACCGAGGCCCTGCGTTTCGGCGCTGCCGCGGTGGTGGTGAAGCCAATCGAAGCAGACCAGGTGCGCCAGGCCATCGAGCGAGCCATGGGAAGGGGAGCCTGATGGGAGTCAAATTCTTCGGCCAGTTCTTGCTGGAACAAGGCGTCATCAGCGGCGAGCAGCTGCTCGCCACCACGCAGCTCCAGGACACGCGCAACCAGCCGCTCGGCGCGATCGCGATCGAGAAAGGCTACGTCTCGGCCGCTCAGGCCGAGGAGATCAACCGTCGCCAGAAGTTCACCGACCGTCGCTTCGGCGAGCTCGCGCTCGAGCTCGGCCTGATGACCGAGGCGCAGATCAAGGACGTGCTCGACGCCCAGCGCTCACGGCGCATTCGCATTGGTGAAGCGCTGGTGCAGCTCGGCTTCATCAGCGACGATGCGCTCGCCACGCAGCTGAATTCGTTTACCGTCGATCAGGCGCCCTACGAGGCCGCGCGCGTGCAGCTCCCGCCCGGCACGCCGCAGGCGGAGTTCGTGGGCGTCGCCATCGATCTGACCGAGAAGCTGCTGCTGCGGATGGGCGGCCTCGCCGGCAAGCGCGGCGTCGTGGTGGCGAACGGCCCGGAGCGGCCTTCCGCGGCCCTGCTCACCGTGCTCATTCCGTTCTCGGGCGCCCTCCGCGTCGACTACACGGCCTCGGCGTCCCAGGACGTGGCGACCGCGATCGCGAAGCGCATGCTCGGCAGCGCGGTGGCGCTCTCCGATGAGCTCGTGATCGACGCGCTCAAGGAGTTCTGCAACGTGGTCTGCGGCAACGTCTGCGGGAAGCTGAGCCACGTCGAGCATCCCGTGGAGATCGGGCCGCCGAGCGAGGGCGCCGCCGCGATCAGCGATTCAAAGAAAAGCATTCTCGTGCCGATTCACATTCCCGATGGCCGCTTCGAGCTGCGCCTGCACTTTCACTAGTCGGGTGCGCCGCGCACGCATCGGAGGCTAGGCGAGGCCAAGGCGAAGCTAGGCAGCGTGGCCCACTTTTGCCACGCTGGCGGCATCGACGACGATCTCGACCGCCTCGGGGTCGACGTCGACGAAGTCCTCGAGGGCAAACGTCGGCTCGGCGCTGACCAGCTCGGCAGCGGCGCGACGCCCGCCCGAGTACCAGACCGCGACGCTGGCGTCGTGGCGCGCACGCCCGGCCAGCAGCGCCGTGATGGTCGGCTCGGCCGACCACTCGACGGTCGAGGTCATCGTGACGTACTCCTCGGCCTCGACCAGGCTCGCGAAGCCGTCGAGCGAGACGCCCCAACCTCCCGACATGCCGGGCAGCGCGAGGTCGACGCGGTAGCGGCGCGGGCGATCCGCGGCGCCAGGGCTCTCACCACCGGAGGTGTCGCCGCCGATCTCGACGATGCGCAGCCAGTGGCGGCCGCCGTCCTCGTCGAGGTACTGGCCCACGCGACGCGTGTGCTCGTGGTGCGTGACCGGCGGAGACTCCGCGGAGATTTCCCGAGATCGCATGACTGCTGCATTCCTTTCGCTCGCACGAGTCTGTGGAGACCTCGCGGGCGAATGCGAGCGGCGCGCCAACTCCCGCGCGCCGAAATGCACCGCAGTTTCGCCCCTCGCGGGCGTGAGCGTTCCGGTTCAGCGTGTGTCGCCGCGATCTCGCGCGTGTCGATGTGTCACCGGCCGTAGCCGACCGTCCTCCGGCGCCTAACCCTTGTGCCAAGGTGGGGCATGCGGTTCCTCTGCCTGATGCTGCTCGCCCTGGCCTTGGGCTGTGACGGTGCCACCGCGGCCGATGCCGGCCCGCCCGACGCCGGGAGCGCGGACGCCGACCCGCTCCGACCCAGGTGCCCAGCGAACACGGACTACCAAGGCTCCTGGATCGTCTTTCCCGACGGGCTCTGCCGCGCCTGCCACTGGGAACCCCTCGACAGCGATTCGTCCTGCGAGGCGCTCGATCCGCCCCTCGGTGCAGGCTGCCGCGCCTACTGCAACTGGGGACTCTGCGCCGAGAAGTGTCCCGATACCTGCGAGCCGACCTCGGTGCCCGATGCCGGCAGCCCGCCCGACGCCGGACCGGGATGCGTGCCGGGCACCGGCATGTGTCCGATCGCCACTCGCCCCATCTGCGACCCTAGCTGTGGCGAGAGCGGCGACGGCGCCTGTCGCGCCTGCGTCTTCGACGACGACTGCGCGGCCGAGTACGGCCTCGGCACCATCTGCGCACGCCACTGCGGCACGTGCTGCAATGTCGACGCGGACGCTGGAATTCCCTGCAATTGCATCTGAGGCGAGCGCGCCGCCGCCGACCACCGTCGGACCGTAACCGGACCGCGGCCGGCATCGGTGCTAGCGTCCTCTCATGGACACCCTTCGACAGTTCGACCCGAGCGGTCTGGCGCGCGGCCTGGCCATCGGCCTCGCGCTGGCGGCGAGCGCGTGTGCGGCGCCCTACACCCCGGGGCCGGCCACGACCACCACCACGCCCGGCGAGAACGCCGTCCCGAGCACCAGCGAGCCCGAGAGCGGGAAGCACGTCGCGGTCGCGATCACGAGCGAGCAGTTCTCACCGCCCGATGCGGATCCGCCCAAGTCGCACGTGTTCGCGGTCGTCACCGACCACGTCGGCAACGTGACCAACACCGCCATCGGCGACTACATCGGCGTGTGCGCGGCTCTTCCCGTCGAGCCCGACGACGTCGTGACGTTCCAGTGCTGGTGGGCAGGCAGCGGCACCAAGCTGCGCGGCCGGGTCAGTCAGGGCAACCTGGTGATCCTGCGCGAGGAGGTCGACGAGCACACCGCGCCCAACCCGCTCGCGTGCATCGAGGTCACCCGCATCTCGATCCCGACCGGCATCCGCGTCGAGGCGGCACCCCCGGTGGTGCCGTCGACCCCGGCGCCGACGTCGCCCTCGCCCCCGCCCCCGTCGTCGCTCTAAATCACCGTTCGTGATCCTCGATCGCTCCGGCCTCGCGGCGAGGTCGCTGAGCGCGGCAGATCTGCCGCGCTCCCCTTCTTTGGGTCCTCGGCGAGGTCGTTACCCATGTGTCCGGGACTCACACGGTTGCATCGGGGACACATGGGTAACGGCTTCCGGAAGCACCCCACGAGGGTCGACGACGTGTGAATCGACGACGTCCAATGCTCGAGCCCGTCTTCTTGCCGACGAAGTCGACGTGCCAGAAGCAACCCGGCGATCAAGCTCCGCGCGCGATGACC